>CAXTGN010000070.1:0-14589 GCA_964243455.1 uncultured Acidobacteriaceae bacterium | reverse complement strand
GGCGGTTTGGCCACCCAGCAATCCAGCTTGCGGCGTAGCGCCCCAGGTTTTTGACACTCCCCATCGTCTTCGCCTCGGCCAGGGTCTGGTCGGCCGACCGCGCAACGGCACGAAGAGCGGTCAGCAGTGGCCCCCCTTGCATGCTCGCCTCGTGGGTGAGGTGGTCGAGATTAGCCAGCGATTGATCAAGCGACTGCATGGAGCGCTTGATCTCGCCGGAGCCGACGATCTGGTTCATTGACGCGACGGTTGCCTTGAGCCCGGTGAGCAGGTCCTTCGTGGATTGCAGAATAGAGTCGAGGTCACCGCTATCGACCACCGGCAGCTCCGGCGGCCCCGCTCCCTCAATCATCTGCGCCGGGGAGGCGGACGCGTCGAAATCGAGCGCGATCAGCTTCTGCCCGGTGATCAAGCTTCCCGATGCAAGCTTGGCGCGCAGCCCGCGTGCGACGAACGTCCGGAACGCGTCGTAGGCGCGCCGCTCGAATCCGGCTTCGGACGCATCGCCATTGAGGATCCTCACCCGTTGCGGCTCCACCTCGATCATGACTGGAACGGAGATGGTCTTGGTGGCCTCATCGAACTCCAAGTGAACATCGGTGACCTCACCGACCCGAAGCCCCTGCATGCGCACCGGCGCGCCGGCAGAAAGACCCTGGGCGCTGCCGCCAAGACGGAGCAGGAACGAAACCTTGCGGGTGAACAGCGCGTCGCGTGCCTCGTCCGCCGCGGCATAGAGCGTAAAGACCGACAACGGCTCCGCGACCCTGCCCGGCATGCCGCCGTTCGGGACGCCGAACGCGACACCGCCGGCGAGAATTGATTGCAGGCTTTCCGACTGCAGGCGAAGCCCGTCACTGCCGAGCGCGACGGAAATGCCGGACGCATTCCAGAACCGTGTGCCCTCGTGCACGAGCTGGTTGTGCGGAGCACGGACGAAGATGTGCGCGGTCGCGCTGCCGTCCTCGTCTGAAAGGGTGTAGCCCAGCACCTCGCCGACATCGATGCCGTTGAACGTCACCGGCGCGCCCTGGCTGATCGAGCCGAGCTTCTGCCCATGAAGCACATACTCAGTTCCCGGCACGTCGGACGACACGACGGGCGGGTCCTCGAGCGCCGTGAAGCTCCGGGTCGATGCGCCGGGACCCGGCTCCATTTCGATGTAGGCGCCGGAGATCAACGTGCCGAGGCCCGAGACGCCCCCGACCGAAAAGCGCGGGCGGACGACCCAGAAGCGGGTGCCGGCGTTTAGATGGTTTTCGGCATAGTGATTCATACGCACCTGGAGCGTTACGCGGGACAGGTCGGCGGAGGGCTCCATTGCGACGACCTGGCCGAGTTCGATCTGGTTGTGCCGCACCACCGTCCGGCCGGCTTCGATCCCCGCGGCGCTGCGCAATGTGATCTCGATGCCCGGTCCACGTTGGGACAGCGCATGGTAGCCGAGCCAGATTGCCGCGATCCCGGCGATGACGGGGACCAGCCAGACGATTGAAAATCGGTGGCGCTCGTGCAGCGCGCGTGGCGGCTGGTCAAACATCGTTCGCCCCAGCGACGTCCCACATCAATCGAGTGTCGAAATGCTCGGTTGCGAGCATCGTGACGAACACGACGGCGCCGAAGGCGAGCACGCCAAGCCCCGGCTCGATGGTGGCGAGGTTGCCCAGCGTCACAAGGGCGGTGAGGAGGGCGGCCACGAAGATGTCGACCGATGACCACCGGCTGACTACCTCGATCAGTCGATACAGCCGTGTCCGGTCGGCTAATCGGCGTTGCCGGCAAAGGCGGGTCGAGAGCAGCAGCCAGGCGAGCCCGACGAGCTTCAGCAACGGCACCGCGACGCTTGCCGTGAACACGATGAGAGCGAGCGGCCAGTCGCCGCCGTCGAGCAGTTCGGCGACCCCGCCGAGGATGGTGGCGGAGGTGCCGCGGCCGAACGAGACGACGGTCAGCACGGGATAAAGGTTCGCTGGAACATAAAGGATCACTCCGGTCAGCACCAATGCCGTGGCCCGGGCGACGCTGGCGGGCTTGCGGCGATGCAGCCGGACGTGGCAGCGCGCGCACTGTGCCGCTGAGCTCTGCACCAGCCCGCAGGTCTCGCAGGCAATCCAAGCGCTCGGTCTCGGCGGCTTCCCGACCGGAGGGGGCGGGCTGATGAGGTCCCACAGGGCAGTCCGGTCGATCGTCATCTCGAACGCGGCCAAGACCAGGACCAGCAGCCCCAGCGACCACATTCCGAGCCCGATGTTCACCCGGGCCAGATCTTGCAGCTTGGTGAGCGACACGAGCGTCCCAACCAAGAAAACGTCGAGCATCGCCCAAGGCCGGAGCCGGTCGGCGAGCCGCAGCGCTGGAGCGAGCCAGGGCATTGCGACAAGCGCGCTGCGGCGTCGGTCGAACCGCAATGCGAGCAGCACGGAGCAGAGTGTAAGCACCCTCCCGAGCGGAGCGGCAATTGAGATCACTGCGACGAACAGCGCCAACGGCAGAAGGTGGTAATCGGCCAGTCCGCCAACGCCGGACGCCAGGCGCACGCTTTGGCCGCGGCCGCCGAGTTCGATGGCCATCAGCGGGAACAAGTTTGCCAGGATGAATAGGATGAGTGCGGTGAAGGCCAGTGCCAATGCCGCGCTGCTGCGAAGCATGCCCCGGCCGAAGGAGCTGGCGCAGCGGCCGCAGCGCCGGACATGGCGTGGCTCCGGCGCCGGTAATGTTTGCAGCAGACCGCAGCCGGGGCATTCGGCCCACCGGCTGCGCTGGTCGTCGATCGTCATCATCTGACTCTGTCCACCGTCGGGAAAGGTTGCTTGATTGAGCTAGTCAAGACTGTAACAAACCAAATTTCTACTGGTGAACTTCATTCATGTGATGATGAGGCGATCTCAACGGCCGCCATCTTTTAAGTGCTCGTCTTCAGCATCTCGCCAACTGCTGGTCGGAAAGATCGGAAGCAACCGCCTTCAACTGTTCGATTAGCCAGGAGGCGCCCGGATCGGTGGCAACCCGTTCGTGCCAGATCATCTCATACGAGATCACCAAGGGCTCGTAAGGAAGGTCGAGCACTACCAAGCCATGCAGCTCCGCGGCCCGGGTCGCCAGTTGTCGCGGTAAGGTTGCGACCAAGTCTGTCCCAAGCAGGATGAATGGAATGTCATGGTAGCGAGGCACCGTGATTGCCACGCGGCCGACCTGATCTCTGCTACCTGCGCCGGTCTCGATCAGCAACCGCTCCAACCAAATACGGCGCACGACCCCGCGGTCGTCGAAGAAGCCGTCTTGCCCGTGCTGCTCGCTTCCGGTCAACTCGACAACGGCGTGGGGATAGCTCAGCAGGCGCTCTCTGGTCAGGACGTCCTCGGTCAAGGGATGACCCGGCCGAACGACAATGGCCTCGCCAACGTCCATCAACGTATGCCTTGCGATCTCGCGAGGAAGTCGCTGGAACCAGCCCATGGCGACGTCCACCCGGCCTTCATCGAGCTGCTGGGCGACGTCGAGCCGGTTACACGGGAAAATTGCGAGTTGAAGCGTCGGGGCTTGCGCGATGATACGACGCATCAGCTCGGGCACGATGACGGTGCCGCCGAGATCGGTCACGGCGATGACGAACATGCGCGTTGACAAGGCGGGGTCGAAGTCGCGCTCGGTGAGCGCGAGGGCGAATTTGTTCAGGCCGGCCCGGATATCGGGGGCGAGCTCGAGCGCTCGGGGCGTCGGCTTCATGCCGTTCGGGCTGGCGGTGAAAAGTTCCTCGCCGATTAGTTTGCGCAGCCTGGCCAGGCCGTGACTGACGGCGGACGGTGTCACGTTGAGTTCACGGCTCGCTGCGCTGACGCTCTGATGGCGCATAAGTGCATCGAACAGGGCAAAAAGGTTCAGGTCGACTTTTCTCAAACCCACGGAATGTCCCCTCAAGCTGAACTGGCTTCATATACTTGCTGATTGTTTTTCATCGTTTTTCAGGTTCTTCCGCCGTTCTGGTGCAACGGATTCGAACGTAGCGGAGCCAGTTGCCAGATGTTGTTGACATTATAAAGGTCCGAAGCCCGCCTTGTCCCGCTCCCTCCCGCGTCGATCCTGGCAGCCCTTCAAGTCGTGCAGGTCCTGCCCACGCCTGACCGCAGCACCATCCTCACAGCGCCCAAGCGGTCCAGCAGCGCCTATCCGCTCTGCGGCGCCATTTTCAGCCGGGCGCACAGCCATTACACCCGCACCCTGGCTAGGTGGAACGCGTTAATAACTTGCCGTTCCAATAGTATAACGACAGTAGTCGACAATATGGCCGGCGTCCGCCCCGGCTACACTGACTGACATCGGTTGACCTTCCCTTCTCTTGGATTTCAGTACCAGCATGTCGACAGCTCCGCCCTGCACTTCTCGCCGAAATCGAGCAGGAAGTTCATTTTACCTTCCCGAGCCATCGCACGTATTTCGTGGAGACTTCGGTTTGGCTCCAAGTAGGCTGTAATGATGACATCCATGGCTTGCTGCGCGGCTTGCACGACGGGAGACGATGCCCAAAGCCGCATCTTGCCGGCGATCGCATAGAGCTGCACGAGATCGCACACGTCATCTTTCTGATGGCTGAGTGCATCTCCATACAGTCGACTCGCTTCAAGAATGAAATCGTTGAAGATCGCTTGACGGCTCGCGCGGCTATTTTCCTCCCGTTTCTCACGAACTTGCGCTCGCTGCGTCAACCAAGTCGTTGTGAAAGAGGTCAAACCGCCGATTGTTGCTCCTGCAAGCCCGAAGCAGGCCGATACATAGGCCGCGTCCATCTTTCGCTACAAGCTTTCGGCACAGTCCTCGGGCTGCTCGATCGCCAACTGGTCAAGCCCGGCTTGGAGATGCTGCCGGTGGTGGTCGCCCGTTGCCGTGGGCGAGTCGATCAAGCAGACCGCGATGAGATTGGACATCCCGAGCGCCTCTATAGCCGCCTTCGATGATGGGAGTTCGCTTCCCTAGCGGCGCCGTAGGTTTGTGGTGGCGAGATCGACGACCTCGTCGCCGCGGCCGCTCATGACTGCCCGCAGCACCCACAGACTGAACCCCTTGACCTGCTCCAGCCCAATGGTCGGCGGCATCGAGAGTTCGTGCTTTGCCGTGACCACGTCGAGCAGCGCCGGCCCGTCGTGGGCCAGCATATCTGCGACAGCGCCCGGCAACTCGCCCGGGTCCTCGACACGCTGGGCGCGGATACCCATTGCCCGGGCCATAGCCGCAAAGTCGGGGTTCTCGAGGTTTGTGCCCGCATCGACAAACCCGGCCGCCTTCATCTCGAGCGACACGAAACCCAAAATCCCATTGTTATAGATGACGACCTTCACCGGCAGTTTCTGCTGGGTAAGTGTGATCAGGTCGCCCATCAGCATGGTGAACCCACCGTCCCCCGATAGGGAGACGACTTGCCGGCTAGGCGCCGCCGCCTGGATGCCGATTGCCTGCGGCATGGCGTTGGCCATCGACCCGTGCACAAGCGAGCCCACCAGGCGACGCTGCCCGTTCATCCGCAGGTAACGCGCTGCCCAGATCGTCGGTGTGCCGGTGTCGAAGGTGAAGACAGCGTCATCCGCTGCAGCATCGCTGACGACTTTCGTCAAATATTGCGGGTGGATCGGCTTGTGGCCTGGCGACCCCTTTGCCAAGTCATCCAAGTCCTGCCGTGCGTGCTTGTAGTGCGCCAAGCTGTCGTCGAGGAACTCACGCGCCCTCTTGGTTTTCAGTTTCGGCAGCAACGCCTTGATGGTCGGCCCGACATCGCCCACGAGGCCGAGTTTAAGCTTTGCACGTCGGCCCAGGTTCTCCGGGCGGATATCGATCTGGACGATCTTGGTGTCGGTAGGAAGGAACTGTTTGTAAGGGAAATCGGTGCCGAGCATCAGCAGCACGTCGCAGCTATGCATTGCAGCGTAGCCCGAGGAGAAGCCGATGAAGCCCGTCATGCCGACGTCGTAAGGGTTGTCGTACTCGACATACTCCTTGCCTCCATACGCATGCACGATGGGGCTTTTCAAAGCCTCGGCAAGCTGCAGCAACGGCGCATGCGCACGCGCGCAGCCGCGGCCGCAGAACAGCGTTACGCGCTCAGCTCCATTCAACAAGGCGGCAAGCGCATCCACATCCTCATCCGCCGGCTGGACGACGGGCGCGGGCGGCAACATGGCCTGTTTTGCGGAGATGCTGCGGGGCGATGCGGGGCAAAGTGCCACATCCCCTGGCAGCACGACGACGGCAACGCCGCGTAGCCCGACCGCGGCTCGAATAGCGTTTTCGAGCACGAACGGGAGCTGGCTGGGATCGGAGACGAGTTCGCAGTAGTGGCTGCATTCCTGGAACAGGTTCTGCGGATGGGTCTCCTGAAAATAGCCGCCGCCGATCTCTCCTGACGGAATTTGGGCGGCTATCGCGAGCACTGGGGTCCGACTGCGATGGGCATCGAACAGGCCGTTGATGAGGTGCAAGTTGCCGGGGCCGCACGAACCGGCGCAGACGGCGAGGTTGCCCGTGAGCTGCGCTTCTCCTGCCGCTGCGAACGCGGCGACTTCCTCGTGGCGGACGTGGATCCAGGCGATGTCGGACTGCTGTCGTAGCGCTTCCGTTATGCCGTTCAAGCTATCGCCGGCCAGTCCGAAAATCCGCCTGACGCCTGCTTGCGCCAGGGTCTGCACGAGTTGCGTGGCAACGTTCTCACCCATTATCGTCTCCTTGAAAAAGATGGAAAGACGGGCTGACCGACGGCGCACTCAATGGATGCTGCTCTGGTCGACTTCTTCGAACAGCTTGGCGTTGTCGGTGTAATCGACGTGAACGCCCACG
Source organism: uncultured Acidobacteriaceae bacterium (assembly GCA_964243455.1). GTDB lineage: Bacteria > Acidobacteriota > Terriglobia > Terriglobales > Acidobacteriaceae > Granulicella. The sequence goes on along the minus strand of CAXTGN010000070.1, from coordinate 7,767 downwards.
ATCACCGGCCCCACGCAGGCCATCGCCTTTCTGAGCACCGGCGCTACCTCATCAGGTGTCCGGATCATGAGACCTGTAGCGCCGAACGCTTCGGCATACTTCACCGGGTCAACCGGGCCGAACTCAATCCCGGAATCTCGGCCGTACCTTTGCTGTTCCTGCACCGCCACCATATTGTAAGTGCCGTCAATCCAGATCATGTGAACGAGGTTCGCCCCCAGACGCACAGCCGTTTCCAGCTCCATCGCGGAGAAGAGGAAACCGCCGTCACCAGAGATCGAGATGACCTTCTCATGCGGCCTGACGAGCGAGGCCGCTATGCCCCAGGGCAGGGCGACGCCGAGGGTCTGTTGGCCGTTGGTGATCAGGATCTGCCGGGCCCGGAAGCTGTATAGATGCCTCGCAAGCCAGAGATGGAAGGATCCCATGTCCAGGCAAAGTGTCACGTCGGTCGCGACGATCTTCTGGAGTTCCGCTACAAGCCTGAGCGGATGTATCGATATCCCGTCCTTGTGCCGGGCCTCTTTGGTTAGCCGGTTGCGCTCGGCGATGATGGACGCGAGTATGTGCTCCGCCATTGCCGACTTGGTCTCGCGCATGATCTGCGGCGTCAAAGCATTGAGCGTCTGAGCAATGTCGCCGATCAGTTCCACTGCCGGGCAGTAAAAGTTGTCCAGGTCCGCTTCCTTGACATCTATATGGATGATCGTGCGATCGGTCTTGTTCCAGATTGATGGCCAGTATTCGACGGGATCGTAGCCGACTGTTACAATCAGGTCGGCCGCCGCCAAAAGGCGATCCGCAGGCTGGTTTGCCAACTGCCCGACCCGGCCGCCGAAGTTGTCGAGCAGGTGAGCGCTGACCGCGCCAGCAGACTGGAACGTGCCGACGACTGCCAGCGAGTTGAATTCCAGGAAGGCCCGAACCGCCTCCGCAAACGTCGGCTTGCTGGCCTGGAGCCCCAGAAGCACCACGGGCGTTGCTGCCGTGGAGATGAGCCTGGCCGCCTCCCTAATCCCTCCCGCATCCGCAGGTCCGTAGCCCGCGAAGACCGGCGGCGTAAGCAGCCGTCCCTCCGCAGGGGCAGACATGATGTCCATCGGGAGACTGATGAAAGCGGCGCCTGGGCGGCCTCCTTCAGCAGATCGGAAGGCATTGTTCACGACCTCCGCAACCGCTCTAGGGCTACCTACCGCCGCACAGAACTTGGTGACAGGCTTGCATAGTGCGACCGAGTCCATCGTTTGATGGATGTGCTTGAGCGCGTCACCCGCTGCCACGGCTCCGCCTAGCCCGACCATCGGGTCTCCTTCGGAGTTAGCCGTCGCGAGGCCTGTGACCAGATTCGATACACCGGGACCGGAGGTCGCGATGGCCACGCCGGCTCGCCCCGTCATGCGCCCGATGCCCGCTGCGATGAACGCGGCATTCTGTTCGTGGCGACACACGACCGTCCTGATCGACGAGTCGACCAGCGCATTGAACACCGCGTCGATCTTCGCGCCAGGTATTCCGAAGACGTGCTTTACGCCTCTCGCCTCAAGGGTTCGAACGACGACCTCGGCTCCGTTCCTGGGAAGCTGCTCTGACGGGTTGGACATCTCCTGTGCTCCTACCGGTTGCCTTCGGCCTGTTTAAGATCGGCGGTTGCGTCATGGGCAAGATCAGCCTGCAAAAACCTCTCGTTCTCCGGCAGGGCGAGATGAAAGTCGGTTAGCTCCTCCACTTGGAGCCGAAGAAGGTCGCTCGACACCTCAAGAAGGTGACCGCCCTGCGTGCGATCGTCGGACAGGAAGTGGAAGTGGTAGCCAGGAATGCTGAAGGCACCCGAGAAGCTGGGTGAGTAGACTCCGACCAGCGTACCCTCAGTGTCCTTGAACGTGAACTCGCTTTGCGACTTGGAGGCGTCGAGAAGGCGTCCACCAGTCTTTGGTGGGCTCACAGCCCGGGTAAGCACTTTCGTGAAACGACCATCGAGGCGCAGGGCATAGAACAGGTTGTCCGATCGCCGATGCCTGTCACATCGGTGGATGAGACCCGCGAGCGAAGCGACCTGCTCGATTTGTGTGTCGCTGGAAGGATCGAAATGGGTGACGACGGCAAACGGGACGCCGGCGTCGGACGCCGCTAAGCTCACCTTGCCATCACCTCGGACTCGATAGACTTTTCCCTCAAGGACGACCATCTCCCCATCAAGGTCAGCGAACGTTCCCAATCCGAAATCGCCATGTTCCAGGACTTTTCCGCTGGTGACAGCCTGGGCATAGACGCCTTCGACAAGGGAGCCCGACGTCGAGATCTGAAAGAGCGTATGCAGCGGCGTTTCCAGGTAGCTGGCCAGAGCTGTCGAGATGACAAAAGACAGGGCGCATTCGCTGTCACGAGCCCGTCGCTCGGCTTCCGCAAGGACGGACGCAGGAATGTCACAGGATAGCAATGCCATATTGTAATCTCCTACCAACCTTCGAAGCCGTGGTGAGTTCTAGCGATTTGTAGTCCGGGCACGTCGGTTCAGTCGGACTGAGCTGCCGCACGTGCTCTGGACACTTGAGCACAGCATCCGTGGTTAGACCGGCGCGGAGACGGCTCCGCCAGAACCTCAGACTTTCGCAAAGGCGAGCAAGTCGGCATTTATCTGCTCGGCATTCGTGGTTGGCATGCCATGCGGGAGGCCTGGATAGGCCTTCATCGTAGAATGCTTGACGAGCTTGGCCGAGAGCGGTCCCGCATCCGCGAACGGGACGATCTGATCATCCTCGCCGTGCATAACGAGAGTCGGCACTTCGATCTTCTTCAGGTCGGCAGTGAAATCGGTTTCCGAGAAAGCCTTGATACAGTCGTATTGTGCCTTCACGCCGCCCATCATACCCTGGCGCCACCAATTCTCCCGCACGCCCTCGGATACCTTCGCATCCGGACGGTTGTATCCGTAGAACGGCAGCGTAATGTCCTTGTAAAATTGTGACCGATTGAACGCGGTTCCTGCACGGATCTCGTCAAAGACCGTGACTGGTAGGCCGCCGGGATTGCTGTCGGTTTTGAGCATGATCGGCGGCACGGCGCTGATCAGCACCGCCTTGGCCACGCGGCCATGGCCATGCTGCGCCACGTACCGCGCGACCTCGCCGCCGCCAGTTGAGTGACCGACATGAATGGCATCGTGCACGTTCAGCGCGGCGGTCAGCTCGGCAACATCGGCCGCGTAGGTGTCCATGTCATTGCCCGTCCAGGTCTGGCTTGATCGGCCGTGGCCGCGCCGGTCATGGGCAATGACCCGATAACCATGCTGTAGGAAGAACATCATTTGCGCATCCCAATCGTCTGCCGAAAGAGGCCACCCGTGGTGGAAGACGATTGGCTGCCCTGTCCCCCAATCCTTGTAGAAAAGCTTCGTGCCGTCTTTGGTCGTGATCGTATCCATGGTTCCACGCTCCTGTTTGCGGTTCTGATCCGTTTGTTGTGATGGGCTAGCGGCCGTCGACCCTGAGCTGGCTGAAAGGACTGATGCGGCAGCAGCAATCAAGCTCCCGGCCAGCGCCTTCCGACGTCTAAGAGTTCGAACTTGCCGGCGTTGTTCGGGCATCTTCATTGCACTCCTTGTGCGAAGAGCGCCGCGATGAAGACATGCGCGATTGCAGCCTCCCGAGAGCCGAGGCTTCTATCGTCTGGTATCCGTTCTGAGATGACTTCTGCGCCGGCTTGCACAAGCACGGCGTGCAGACTCCAGCCAACGGTTCCTGGTGCTTCCTGTGCTGCTTCTCGGACCAATAAAACATGCACACCAGCAAGCGCGCCTTGGCGGACTAACGGGGCCAGAGCAGTCGGTCGAAGCAGGATGCATGCTGCTAGCAGAGATCCGTGAGCCAAGCCGAGGTAAGCCGCGAGATCGGCTCCCTTAGCGTTCCCTACTGCGACAATTGGGATGAGCGAGAGATCATGTGTCTGTATCGCCTCTGTGATGATGGCCGCAAGCCGGTCCACCACTAAATCGCAAAACGGTTTGCCACCCGCGCTCGTATCTTTGTGGACGCGTTGAAGATCTGCGACGAGCAGAGGCGCTCCCGGACAGATGCGCTGACAGAAGTCAATCATGGACGCCAGCTCTGCATGTTTGCCAGGAATCGCCAGGAGAATGGGCGAGTCGGCGATACGCCCGGGGATAAGCCGATAGGCAGTGGAAGAGTCGAAACCATAGCTGTTTGCCACCTGATCCCCCTTTCGGCAGACTTCAGCGATCCGGCTCTCGTGCATTGATTACGAATATCGGAGTGATGCGCTACTGTGCCGGTTTCATGTCGTGTCGGCCGCTGACAGAGAGTGGTTTCGTCGCATGTGAGATTGCCTGTCATGCTCGGCCTGGCTGTGGAGGTGCCTTCTCGCAGTGCCTTTCGTAGATGCTTACGGAAGGTAAAGATCTGTCGGCTTAGTAGCCTGCACGAAGACGCCGGAAGGATTACTGGAGTTGCGCCAAAGACGCGTGGCTTGTAAAGGCGCATTTCCTTAGTCTTCCTAAAGGGATCTATTTGTATAGGCTGCATCCAAACCTTTGACGCTGCGGCAGAACCGCATCGCGCAACGTCCAACCAAACAGTCTGCCGTCTCTAGCGCCTCGAAGCGTTAGCGCAGTGCCGAGCTCTTCGGATATCACGAAAGCGCTCCACTATGGCGAAAAGTCTCATGTGCGGCCCAGAACTTGAGGGCGCGGGTCGCCGTCGGTCTCCCCCATTCGGGTGGCGTCGAGTTGGAACATGGACGCCGATCTCGCATGTCCGACTTGGGCTTGAGCTGCCAGGCCGGCGACGCGCCCCAGCGGCTTAGAGCCTATCCCGGTAGGGCGTGTCGCCACGCGATGATGCCGAAGGCGAAGTGGAGCAGGCCGAGGTAGTTTTTGGGCTTCTTGTTCCATCGGATCAGGACGGCGCGGAAACGGTTGACCCAGGAATGTGTGCGCTCGACCACCCACCTGCGCCCGTGCCCCTGCGTGGCGCTTGGCCGCGACATCCTCGCCTCGGGTGCGCAGATGCAAGGTGAAGCCGAACTCGGCTGCAATCTCGCGCGGCTCGGCGTAGTCGTAACCCTTGTCCAGGCACAGGTGCTGCGGGCGGCCCGGCATCGTCTTGGGGCGCGGCAGCGCGATCGCGTCCAGCGTTTCATGCATCAGCTTGTGGTCATTGGGGTTGGCACCGTCGAGCACGCCCGCCACCGGCACGCCGCGGCCGTCAGTAAGCACCGAGCGCCTCACCCCGCGCTTGGCCCGGTCGGTCGGGTTGGGACCGGTTTTCCCCCCCACCCAAGGGCGCTTTGCCCATTGCTCCATCCAGTGCCAGCCAGGTCCAGTCGATGCCGCTCACCGCGTCATAGGCCAACAGGCCCCGGCGCCAGAACGCCGTGAACACCCCGGCTTGCACCCACTCCTGAAAGCGCCGGTGCGCCGAGGAGGACGAGCATAGCCCGGTCTCGCGCAGCGCGTTCCAATGGCAGCCTGTCCTCAGCACGAAGAAGATCGCATCCATCGCTGCCCGGTCCGGCACCCGCGGGTTGTGGCACCCCAGGGGGTGCGCGGGCCGCGGTGGCAGCAACGGCTCTATCTTGGCCCATAGTTCGTCCGGCAAGCGCCAGCCGTCGTCACGCACAGCCCGTCGCCGGGCCTTCGCAGCAGCTTTCTCCATCATGCGCTGGAGATGGGCAGGCCAAACCTGGACGCCTAGTGGGATAGGCTCTTACTCGCCCCCAGCACAGGAACGCGCGTTGGGAGGATCACTCGGCGACAAACGTGCAGACAGCGCCGTCGCGGCAGGCTACACAGGGCAAGGTGACGATTGCTTTGTGCATCCAGTCCGTCTGAGACGAACTTCAAGACCCGTTGTCTCTTGGCTTCTCCGACCAAGAGGCTATTCCCTCTGATCAGGAGTGCGGTGATGCAAGATCGGTCTCGAACTCTCTCATTGGCCGAACGACCTTTTTGGATGCGTCGTGAGAGTCGCGATGATGTCTTATGCTTGGCCACAACGAACCTGTCCTACGGTGATCTGTCCGTTGGTCGCTATCGACGTGACCGCATGGCTCCGGAGCTTGTAGGTTCCAATACATTAGAAGCCGTGTTCATGGCGGTTGTCATAGTGAGACCATTACCCGCTCATGTAATCTGGCAGGATGGTCGCTTAGTAAATGTTCCAGCACTGACGACTGGCGCTCTTAGCGTCTTTGACCTTCGACACGTCTGGACCACGGCGTATACGTTTCCGTTTGACTCAATCCATACTTATATCACTCAGAACGCGCTCGACGAGGTTACGTCTGAGTTGGGTCTACCAAGGATCGAGCGGATACGTTGTCCATGCACGGTTAATCATATCGATCGCACGATGCTGGGGCTTGCCCAATCACTCGCGCCACTTCTTGAGCGTCCAGCCGAAGGGAATAGGCTTTTCGCGGATCACATCTTTTCAGCAATCCTGCTCTATCTAGCATCTGAATATGGCAACCTAAAATCTGGCGCGACGGTGCCCAAAGCGCGCCGACGTCGTGGAATGTTGACGCTGTCGCAGGAGAGGAATGTTGTTAGCCGTCTTCTCGACGACCTCAACGACGTTCCGGGAGTAGCCGAACTGGCGTCGATGTGCGGCCTGTCGCGGAGTCATTTTGTTCGAGCTTTTAAGCAAACCATGGGGCTGCCTCCTCATCGCTGGCTGCTTATGCAGCGTGTGAAGCAAGCAAAACTTCTTCTTCAAGACACTGAAATGCAGGTGTCCGGTATCGCCCTGGAATGCGGCTTCGCTGACCAGAGTCATCTCACCCGTGTTTTTACACAAGCCGTAGGTATCAGTCCGCAAGCATGGCGTCGCCAAAGACGCAGTTAGGGCACGCACGTTGGCGAGCCTCGAGACGAGATACCTCATGGCGAGCGCAGCGCTGCATCGCAGCCGCACCCCGCTTCTGCGTCCCGGCCACGGCCCGGCCGTCACGTGCGACCAGTCGGGCGCCGCCGCGTCGCCGGGATCATCCGCGATGGCAGCGCCGGCCAGCATCCGCATCGCCTCCGCAAAGGTCAGCCCGTCCTGCTCGGCAAGCCGCTCGGCCTCCCGGAACCGCTGCATCGTGCGCCCGAGCCGATGGCGGTCCACCTCGACCCAGCGGCCGCGCAGCAACATCAGGTCGTCGGTCCCGGCCAGCAACGCGCTGATCTCCGCCTCGGTCAGCCGCTCGCCCTCCAGCGTCATCTCCGCGTGGAAATCTAGCAGGCCGTCGAGGGGAGTGTCAAAAACCTGGGGCAACCTACTTGCCTCTCCTAGACTGACCAGCCTGGCTGATGCCTGACCACGAGGGCGGCAGGCGTGATGCAGTGGACGGTGCGGCTGGAGACGACGACAAGTGCTGGCGAGGTGACGACGACGGAGCTGGTGACGTTCAGCCGGCCGGGGGTGGTCAGCACGCTCGCGGAGGTCGGCCTCGTGCTGGCCGAGACCAAGACGCTGTTGTCCAGGCTGCAGGCGAGCATGCTGCGCGGGCAGGTGGCGGCGTATGCGGTCCACCATCGGGCCTGTGCGGCCTGTGGGGCGCTGTAGTCCCTCAAGGACCGGCGGACGCGCCGGCTGCAGACCCTGTTCGGCACGGTCGAGGTCGAGGCGCCGAGGTTCAAGGTCTGCCGCTGCCGCCAGCCCATGCCCATGGTGGAGGCGACGGTGTCGCCGGTTTGCGCGCTGCTGACGGCCCGCTGCACGCCGGAGCTGGAGCGGGTGCAGGCCGAGCTGGGCGCGCGCACCTCGT
>CAXTGN010000069.1:4674-14638 GCA_964243455.1 uncultured Acidobacteriaceae bacterium | reverse complement strand
TCTGCAAGGGATGGATGCAGCGCGCGGTGTGGAGCAAATTGTACGCGTTCCTGGAACGTGACGTAGGGCGCGGCTTCAATGTCGGACGTGCATGCTCACGCATAGGATGACAGGTCTATCGCACGTTGTGGTACCGGCGCGAACCCAGCAGCACATGGCAAAAAAGAAAAGGACAGCGCGAGGCTGTCCCGTGATGTGCTTGCTGGCACTTATCCGGCCTTTTCCAGAAGCACAGGAACAGTGATGTCGCGCGTCTTGACCATCTCCTCAGTGATGACCAGTTCCTTGATTTTCTTGTTGCCGGGAACGTGGTACATCAGGTCGAGCATGAGTTCTTCGAGAATCATCCGAAGACCGCGAGCGCCAACCTTGCGCTGCAGAGCCTCCCGGGCGATCTCTTTGGCCGCGTCCTCGGTCCAGGTCACCTTCACACCTTCATAGTCGAAAAGGCGCGCATACTGCTTCAACAGAGCGTTTCTGGGGCGAGTAAGAATGTCAATCAGCGCCGCCTCGTCCAGCTCATCGAGGATGCCGAGGACTGGGAGACGGCCGACGAACTCCGGAATAAGGCCGTACTTCAACAAATCCTGAGGCTCCGCTTGACGCAGCAGTTCCGTATCCCGCTGAGCGCGAATGGGTGTGACGCCTCCAGCTTTCGCCTCAGCGTCATCATTCGCCTTAAAGCCCAGGGCCTTCTTGCCGATACGGCGTCCTACGATCTTTTCGAGACCGACGAAGGCACCGCCGCAGATGAAAAGGATGTTGGTCGTATCGACGATGGTAAATTCCTGGTGCGGGTGCTTACGACCACCCTGAGGAGGTACATTTGCCACCGTGCCCTCGAGCAGCTTCAGGAGTGCCTGCTGCACGCCTTCACCGGAAACGTCGCGCGTGATGGAGGGGTTCTCATCTTTGCGACCGATCTTGTCGATCTCGTCGATATAGATGATGCCGGCCTGAGCGCGGGAGACGTCGTTATCGGCCGCCTGAAGAAGCTTCAGGATGATGTTTTCCACGTCCTCACCGACGTAGCCGGCCTCAGTAAGCGTCGTCGCGTCCACGATGGCGAACGGAACATCTAGCATCTTCGCCAGGGTCTGGGCCATCAGCGTCTTGCCGGACCCCGTTGGGCCGACCAGGAGGATGTTGGACTTCGCGAGCTCCACGTCATTACCACGCATACGGTTCATCTGAATGCGCTTGTAGTGGTTGTACACAGCAACTGCGAGCTTCTTTTTGGTAACGTCCTGTCCGATGACGTACTCGTCCAGAAAGGCTTTTACCTCTGCGGGCTTGGGCAGGTGTTGCGGGGCAGCACCGGGCTGGGCTTCGCCGCCCTTATCGTCTTCGAGGATGGTGTTGCAAACAGCAACGCACTCATCGCAGATATACGCACGTGGATAATCCGAGGGCGAGGAGATCAGCTTCGCTACGGCGTCCTGCGACTTGTGGCAGAAGGAGCATCGCAGCGACTCTTCCATGCCTCGGGTGGTTTTCATAGAGGGTGCGACTCCTTGACGAGACGGCGGAAGGACACAGGCGCTCGACTTTGAAACAACATCAGTCTACACCTGCAAACAAGATGTTGCTCCGCACCGTAAGCCGTAGGAAGTAATGGCTCATCCGGTTCATGGGGCAGATGGAAGCGACCATGCAGAGGCGCCTCCATCCTGCCCCACTTTCCTACGTGCGAGGACGAGTGATGATGTCGTCGATCAGACCGTATTCCTTGGCCTGCTGAGAACCCATGGAGAAGTCCCGATCGGTGTCCCGTTCGATCTGCTCGAAGCTCTGCCCGGTGTGTTCCGACATGATCCGGTTCATCCGTTCACGCAGGCGAAGGATCTCGCGCGCATGAATATCGATCTCCGTGGCCTGACCCTGGATGCCGCCGCCCATGATCAGCGGTTGGTGGATCAGGATACGGGCGTTCGGCAGGGCGAAGCGCTTGCCCTTCTTGCCGGCCATCAGCAGAAAAGCTCCCATCGAAGCTGCCTGACCGATGCACAATGTCTGTACATCGTTCTTGATGTACTGCATGGTGTCGTAGATCGCCAGGCCTGCGGAGACGGAGCCCCCAGGCGAGTTGATATACAGCTGGATGTCCTTTTCCGGGTCTTCACCGGAGAGAAACAGCAGTTGCGCGATGATCAGGTTCGCCACGTTGTCATCGATCGGCGTGCCGAGAAAGATGATGTTGTCGCGGAGCAGACGGCTGTAGATGTCGTAGGAGCGTTCGCCCCGGCTCGTCTGCTCGAGCACCATCGGTATAAGTCCCATTGCGTCTCTCTTTCTGTTGCGCGGTTGCGGGTGAAATCAGCCTAGCAGTTCCGGAAGACAAGTCGCCTCAACCCGCAGGACGTTGCGGCGCTGAGGCACCTTGCGAGGGACCTATGCTGAGGCAGCGAGCTTCTCGTAAAGTGCGCCACCCGTCTTCTCACGGCGCATCTGCTCACGTAGACGTTGTAGGGAACCATCGTCGTTGAGGCGCTTGCGCAGGGTCTCAATGGGTTCGCGAGCCTGAAGGGCAAGCATGAGCAGTTCCCGCTCGAGATCCTCTTCGCTCACCTCGATGTTTTCGCGCTCAGCGATGCGATCGAGGATCAACGAGGCTTTCACCTCGTTCACCGCCTGGTCGCGTTGTGCGTCGCGCAAACGTGGAAAGTCCAGCTGGCGCATGGCTTCCGTCGTCATACCCTGCTGGGCAAGGGCGCGTAGGCCACGCTCAAGGCGAGCATCGATCTGCTGCTGCACGAAGGTCTCGGGGACGGGGAACTGAAAGCGCTGGATAAGATCTTCCAGCATCTTGTCCCGCGCCTGCGTCTCCACCGAGTCCTTCTTGCGGGCGGCCAGGCGGTCGCGAAGCTTGGTTTCAAAGTCCTCCCACGTGTCGTAGTTGCCCAACTGCTTGGCGAACTCTTCATCGCGCTCGGGATAGGTCTTACGCTTGATCGCCTTCACCACCACGTCGTAGCTGACCATCTTGCCCGCGAGGCGTCCGTCGCCGAAATCAGCCGGGTAGTCCACCTCGAAGGTAAGCTCCTGGCCGACGTTGGTGCCGCGCAGTGCGTCAGAGAAGGCCGTCAGGGTGTTCTTTCCGCCAACCTCGAGCAGAAAGTCGTCACCCTTGATTTCCGGGGTCTCTGTATCCGGCGCCGTCAATTCGGCAGCGTTCTCGGAGCCTTCTTGTGCCGTGGCCGACGGTGACGCCTTCATCTGGCCCTTGTAGCTGATCTCCGCCCAGTCGCCGTCCGCGAGCGCACGCTCTTCTTCCACCGGCTCCACGGTGGCGTGGTGGTCAAGCATACTGTTGAGCTCTGCCTCGTACTCCTCGTCGGTCACATTGACCTCGGGACGAGCGACGGCGACCGTGTCATAGCCGTCAACATTGATCTCAGGCAAGACCTCGAAGCTGGCCGTAAAGCGTAGCGGCTGGCCTTCGAAAAGTTGCAGTTCCGAGATCTGGGGCTGTGAGACGGGCTGGAAAGACCCCTGCTCCAAGGTGGACCGGAAACGCTCAGCCACCAGGGAATCGAGAACCTCTTGACGGACATCCTTGGCGAAGCGCGAGCGGACTAGCGCCTCGGGCACCTTGCCTGCACGAAAACCCGGAATACGGGCCATGCGGGCGTACTTGCGGATCACCTGGCGAAAGGCGCGATCCACGTCGGCCGCGGGTGCCTCGACGGCAACCGACCGCACGAGCTCCGGGTTGAGGGTGGGGCCGTGCTGGTGATGGTGGTGCTCATGGTCGCTATGGCCATGGGGCTCAGCGGCAAGCGCAACAGCGGTGGTGTCAGCGGAGGTGAAACTCTCCTGCGCAGCAACGGTCTCTTCCTGTATATCGATGGGGGTCAAAGTAGGTCTCTTCCGGGATGAGCGCTCTGGTGGCTCGAACTTGGTGGAAGGCGGTTGCGGTTGAACGCACGGCACCGCTCGAGGCGGGGTGCCTTGCCACTTCCTTCAGGATACGAGCGGGGGTGAGGAGGGGTCAAACTGGGCCGTCAATCCAGTGAGGTAGCGCCGGCACGGAAGGTGAAAATCTCGACCCGTACCTTCCACTGCAGGGTGTCTCCGGGCTGCAGTGTGCTGATGCCGGAACCCTCGGAGGTGTCCCATTCCGATCCAAGGGCGTCGTCGAAATTCGTGTACGGCCCGATCGCCACCCATGGCTTGTCCGGCGGTGCAATGACGCGCAGCGCCTTGATATTTGAGGTAAGTGGCAGAACCCGGATGCCGTAACCCCAGGCTGTGTCACGAAGCTCGGCAATAGGACTGTCAGCCAGGGGAGCCGTGGCGAGGTGAACGAATGTGTCGTCGATGGCCGTGTGATCGAGTACGGTGCCACGGGCGCGTACGAAATCCAGGGCAGTCCCACTGACCGGGAGCATGCGCCCTGTCGGTATGCCCGTACTGCGATTCGTCTCCAGGTGGGTGCTGGAGGGAATCGTCAGGCTGGCGTGGGCACGGTCCTGGCTGCCCAAAGTGAAAAACGGAAGCCACCCGATGCCGGCAGGCATCGGAGTCGTCCCGGTGTTCTGGACGGTGACGGTAAGGTCCAGGCTTCGACCCGAAAGCTCAGCCAGGATCTGCACCGCACCTGCGGAGGGCCAGTTTCCAGAGAAGGTCCCCGAGTGGAAGGTTGCATCCACGGACTGGCCGTCGAGTACGACGTCGTTATGTGTGGAATCGGCTCCACGGTCCAGGAACAGGCCCAGAGTCGAGAGGGAACTGCCCGGCGTGGCGGCCGGAAACGTGAGGTGCTGACCCAGCCACAGCGTCTGCAGGACGTTCGGCGTACCTGAGGGCCTGCCCACAAGGCGCCCGGCCCACGGCACCAGGAAGGCACCCCCCATCGTGGCGCTGAGTGCCCCATTGGCATCCGGTCCGGTTCCGGTGAGCATCTTGCTCGCCTCCTCCAAGGGAGGCGCCATGAGCAACGGAACCTCGCCGTGGCCCGGAATGCGAGCGATCAGCTGCAGCACGTTCATCCCGCGGCCGGGGAGCAACAGAGCGCTCACAAGCTCCGGCTCGCTGCCAACTGCGTCCGGTGTCCGAATCAATCGAATGACGTCCTCGCCACCGGGCCCGGTGACATGCGTGGGGACAGGCGGAGAGGATAGAACCGCGGAGGTGAGCCGGTGGAAGTTGCCCCGCCCGCGCTCCCAGGAGATGCCCAGAAGAGTTGCACAAAGCAGAGCAATCAACGTGGGGGTGAATTTGCCCGAATTAACAAAACGGGGACGCCCAGGGCGGAGATCTGGACGGCGGGGGGCAGGGCTCATGCTGGGGAAAATCTCCGGATCGTGGTTCCGTCAACACCATACCATTCGGCGACTTAGCTCTGCGTTGGACAACTGACGGAGCCTGAGTCAACCTGGGACACCATGCCGGAATCACAGGAGCAGCAAGATGGAGGTGGTGGGAATGAAGAAGTTTTGGATTGGTCTAGCCGTCGGCGCCTTGGTGGGTGGTGTGGCTGCGCTGCTATGGGCGCCACAGTCCGGCGCATCCACGCGCAGAAAGATGAAACGTTCGCTCGAGGATCTCGGGGATAGCCTGGGAGACGCCGCAGATTACGTCAAGGAACAGGCCGAGCGGCTGAGCAAGGAAGCGCAGAGATTGATCGACGGCGGCAAGAGTCAGTTCGGCGATGTACTTGATACAGCACAGGACTACGCAAAAACCGCCAGCAGCAAGGTGAGCGGGCAGGCCTCACGCTTGATGTAGGCCGTTTCGCGGGGCGACTCGGTCGCAAGAGAAAAGGCCCCGGTTACCCCGGGGCCTCGCTTTCTCTCTTCTACACAGTGGTAAGTGCCAGGCCAGTAGTCGACTCCTCGGCGGTGCCGTCCGGCGAGACGGGCCTGTAGAAGAGTTGCACACCATCCAGGTAGACCTCCAGAAAGGCCGGCCGTTCCGGAATCTGCCCGGCGATGAGCGCCTCCGAGAGCGGATCCTCGATATAGCGCTGAAGTGCCCGGCGGAGCGGACGCGCACCGTAGGAGCGGTCCACCAGAGTTTTCTCCAGAATCCAGCGTTTCGCCTCATCCTGTACGGAGATCGTAATAGCCTTGTGGACCAGGTTGGTGTTGAGCTGCTGCACAAGCAGTTCCAGGATCTGCATGAGCTCCGGATCCGTCAGGGCAGAGAAGACGATGACTTCGTCCAGGCGGTTGATGAATTCAGGGTTGAAGGTGCGCTTCACCTCGCCCATCACCATCTCCTGCATCTTGTCGAAGACAACCTCGTCCTTGCTGGACTGGAAGCCCAGGCTTTCCCGCTTCATGAGGTGCTTGGCCCCGATGTTGGAGGTCATCACGATGATCGTGTTCTTGAAGTCCACGGTATTTCCAAGACCGTCGGTAAGCTGTCCATCTTCAAAGACTTGCAGCAGCAAGTTAAAGACGTCCGGATGAGCCTTCTCTACCTCGTCGAAAAGCACGACGGAGTACGGACTGCGCTTGACGCGTTCGGTGAGCTGCCCACCCTCCTCGTAGCCGACGTAGCCCGGAGGCGAACCGATCAGCTTGGAAACGGAGTGCTTCTCCATGAACTCCGACATGTCGAAGCGAATCAGCGATTTCTCCGAACCGAAGAGGAACTGCGCGAGTGTGCGAGCGACCTCGGTTTTACCCACGCCCGTGGGTCCCAGGAACAGGAACGAGCCAATCGGGCGAGCAGGATTCTTGAGCCCCGCGCGGGAGCGCCGGATAGCGCGGGCCAGGGCCGAGATGGCCTTGTCCTGCGCTATGACACGCTTGTGCAGCTCTTCCTCCACGCGGAGGAGCTTCTGGGTCTCCTCTTCCTTGATGGAGGTGATCGGCACCCCGGTCCAGCGGGAGACCACGTCCTCGATGTCTTCCCGGGTCACAATACCGGAGCTCGACTCGTCAAGGTGATACTTGTCGCGAAGGGCGCGCAGGTTTTCGCGCTCTTTGCGCTCCTCGTCGGAGTAAAAACGCGCCTTCTCGAACTCATGGTTCGCGATGGCGTTCTCCATCCGGTGCACGATGAATTTGATCCGCTTCTGGACCTCGGTCAGCTCCTCCGGCAGGGTCGTCTGGCGCAGTTTGACCCGGGCACCCGCCTCGTCGATGAGGTCGATGGCCTTGTCCGGCAGGAAGCGATCCGGAATGTAACGGTTTGAATGCGAGACCGAGAACGAGATCGCGTCGTCCGTGTAGCTGACGGCGTGAAACTTCTCGTACTTCTCGCGGATCCCCATGATGATTTTGATCGCGTCCTCCTCGTTGGGAGGTGGGACCTTTACGGCCTGGAAGCGCCGCTCCAGAGAGCGATCCTTCTCGATCGACTTCCGGTATTCAGCGGGTGTTGTCGCGCCGATGCACTGGATTTCGCCGCGGCTCAGCGCCGGCTTCAGGATGTTGGCTGCGTCCAGGGAGCCCTCGGCGGACCCGGCACCTACGAGCGTATGAAGCTCATCGATGAAAACGATGGAGTTCTGGTTCTCCATCAACTCCTTCATGATGGTCTTCAGGCGCTCCTCGAACTGGCCCCGGTATTTCGTGCCGGCAACGATCAGGCTTAGATCGAGGGAAAGAACCTTCTTCTCAGCGAGAAAGCTGGGAACTTCGCCGTCTGCGATCTTCTGGGCGAGGCCTTCCACGATCGCGGTCTTACCCACACCGGGTTCACCGATCAGAACCGGGTTGTTCTTGGTCCGGCGGCACAGGATCTGGATCACACGCTCCACTTCGAAGTCCCGGCCGACCAGCGGATCCAGGGTGCCGTCCGTTGCTGCCTGGGTGAGGTCACGGGAAAACTCGGCAAGCATGGACTGCTCCTGCTGTTGACCGCGCTGCTTGGAGCTGCCACCGGAGGGCGAGGACGATCCCTGTGGCTTTTCCTGCGTGGACCGCTGCAGTTCCTCGCGAATGGCCGGCAGACGAAGGCCGCGTTCGGTCAGGATCTCCGCAGCAAAGCACTTCTCTTCGCGCAACAGGCCCAGCAGGAGGTGCTCGGTGCCGATGTGCTTGTGGCTGAGCCGCTCGGCTTCCTCTGCGGCGTACGCCAGAACACGCTTGCACTCGTTGGAAAGGGGTAGATCCACGGAGGTGGACACCTTCTCCCGAACGGTGGTGTGCTGCTCAATCTGTTTGCGAATGGATTCTACGGATGCGTGCGAGCGAAGAAAGCGGTTGGTAAGCGCTTTATCTTCGCGCAGGAGCCCGAGCAGGAGGTGTTCGGTTTCAATGTAAGGCGAACCGAACTGACTCGCCTCGTAGCGCGCGAAAAAGATGACGCGCCGCGCCTTCTCTGTATAGCGTTCGAACATGCTCCCCCTTCGACCCATCACCCTCGCCCGTATTCGGAGAGGGCGTGGTCTGCGATGGAAAACCGAGACCGCCGCGATCGTCTGCGGCGAAGGGACCTAGATGCCTGGTGGGGCATCCAGAGAGTTGCCTCCCAGTGTATCCGTGCTACCCACAGATGCGAAAGCACGAACCGCCTGGTGGTTACCAGAGATTGGACGTAACTGTGGGAAATCGGTCGCAAGTGGGACACAGCGCGATATGTCTACAACTATTGTGGTGTGATCGGTCCCACCGGTCCGATCTCCATGTAGTCAACAGGCGCGGGCTCACGGTAATCGGGCCGGAGTTGGGTGTTCTGATCGATGGCTCCTGCAGCCAGTGCCATGGTCTGTTTCGTGTGCAGTTCAGGCCTGAGATCCGGCAGCGCACGGAGTTCCAGGGTGTCGCCAGGCTTCAGGTCAACGTTTTGGACGGTGTAGCGGGTTGCGGTCTGACCGTCCGGATGGGGGTCGAACTGCGCTGGCGGAAGGGTGTCGTCCGCGGTCCAGTGCGCTATCGAACGGCCGTTCAGCGTCAGCGTGTAGAGCGAAGCTCCCCTCCAGAGGTCGAAGTACTGGACCCCGATGTTGTAGTGGCCCGCAGGGCGTTGCAGCGTGGCGGCCAGGGTGCAGCCGCTTGGATCGAGGCATTGCATGGCTCTGCCGCCAGAAGCTGTCTCGGGCGGCTCGACATTCACAGGCGTGTACCCGACGGCCCGCATCGACTCTGCCTCGATGCGGTTGGGGTCGTGCCCGACTCGATGCTCCGCGTCGGAAATCCCCGAGGTGCTCTGGAACCACATGTCGATCGCATCGCGCCAGACAATGGCATGCCCGGCCTGGAAGTTGAAGAGGGCCAGGACCTGTTCGTAACGCTGGGGATCCACCTTCCCGCGCAACGCTTCCCACTCCGGCACGTACTCCGCGGCTGCGAGTGCCGAGGCGTAGTGGGTATCGTAGACGTCCTGAACGAGCGTCTTCCCGTTGTGCAGCCGGTGGTCATAGGGCACGTGGTGAAAGAAGAGCAGCAGATCGTCAGGACAGGTCGCCAGGTTTTCGCACTGGGCCGCAAGCTGAGGCGGATACTGCTGTGCATACCCTGTGCCCCTCGCCGAGCGATCCATGCCGATCCCGTCCCGTTCCCCGCGAAACCACTGTCCCCAGCCATTGCGCTCGGCGGACTGGATGCCGGGGCCGAAGTGGTATCCAAGAATGTTGGTGAGGGTGCCCATCCCGTTCGGACCGGTGTAGCCCTCGTACACGTGCCAGCTGCCGAGCTGCAGCGTGTCAACAGTCTGGACCACCTGGGGATCGTTGCCCCAGGTCAGCCGGGTCCATGTGTCGACGATCTCTTCGAGCGGCTGCCTGGGGTTCCACGCTAATTTGCCAAAGCCGTACAGGTTCGCCAGCGCCATGGGGTGATGGAGCCAGTTCGCGTCCATACCGACGTTGGTGACCGAAACGAATCCTCCTGGCCGAGGCTGGCCGTCCCCCTGCGGAAAACGATGCCCGGTCACGATGTCGCGGACGTAGCTCGGTTTGCCGCCGGCGCGAAGGTCGGTATCCAGCACCCACTTCCACATGCTTGGGAGCCATACCATGTGGCGCTGCTGGCCGGTGTATTCCTGCGAGACCTGGACCTCGATGGAA
>CAXTGN010000069.1:0-4664 GCA_964243455.1 uncultured Acidobacteriaceae bacterium | reverse complement strand
GTCTGAAGCTCAATGGCCACATTGGTGTGCGGCAGGGCAGCAAAGAGCGGCGAAACAGGCTCCCGGGCCTGGAAGTCGATAGGGCCTTCCTTGATCTGAACAATGACATTGGGCTCGAACTTGCCGTCGTAGCGGGCGAAGTTGTCGACCCCGGCACGGGCGCGATCCGCCTTGGGGTCGTGCCAGTCCAGGTGGTTGTTGTAGACGAACCCTCGGTAGAGGACAACGCCCCGATGCGGCCCCAGGGCGCGGGCGAGCACGTTGGCCGCATCAGCCGGGGTGCGGCCATACTGCGAAGGGCCCATGTGGCCTGCGGAGTCGGCCTTCACGGTGAACCCGCCGAAGTCGGGGATCAGGGTGTAGATCTCGTCGACCTTCTTCTGCCACCAGGCAATGACCGCCGGGTCGAGCGGGTCAAACGTACCGAGACCGCCCACGGTCTGCGGGCTCGCCAGATCAATGGACAGGGCTAGCTTCACGCCCCAGGGCCGAAAGGCGTCGGCAACCCGGGCGAACTCCGTCAAATGCTCGGTGGTGAGCAGATCGAGATCGGCATTCACGTTATTGACGTTGCAGCCGTTGATGCCGATCGAGGCGAGCAGGCGGGCGTACTGCCCGGCGCGGGTGAGATCGATGCGAACGTGGCCGTTGTCGAAGAAGATGGACCGCCCAGCGTAGCCGCGCTCGATCGTGCCGTTCAGGTTGTCCCATTCGTCGGTCCAGCGGATAGAGGCGGCAGGGGACTGCGTTTCGACGGCGGGGATGGACTTTTCGGCGGCGACCTCTTCCAGGAGGTGAAAGACGGCGTACAACTCGGCCGGGGGCGAGGCACCGGTGATCAGCAGATTCGGGACACTGGATTGCGGGGCAATGTCGCCGATAGCGATCCGATAGCCTTCAGGCGGCAGCACCATCCTGGGCATGGGTTCACCTGCGAACAGGTGTTTCTCTGCTGGGGCAAAACCCAGGACGATCCATCCCTTCTTCGGCCCATCCGTGTCACGGACGATGGTGAAGTTCCGGCCAAGCATCGACGAGAGCCCACGCCGTAGCTCCTCCCCAGCGGAGTGCTCGATCGCTGAATCAGAACGGATCAAGATCTGAGACGGCAGATTTGCATACTGCGAAGCATTCGATACAGGGGCATAGCGGAGCCAGGCCGCGGAGCCGTCCTCGGCATTGGCGGAAACCAGGGGCAGCATTGCCCTGAGCAGCAGAAGGCTGAGAAGCGCTCTGTGCTGGATGCGGTTGAGAGCTGGCCGAGCAAACACGCCTGATTTCCCCACGTCCCGACATAAGGCCGTCAGGTGCCCCATTCTACTTACGCAGGTGTTGGAGGGTCGACACGTGCGCGCTGCTCAGATCACGGCGCGAAGCGCAACCGTCAGGCCCTTATTTGCGGCCTTGATGGCCGTCTCACGAGCAGCCATCATGTGAGCGAGTGCCGACTTCCTCGTTGCTCCGGAGTGCTCGAATGCGACGGTCTCAATGCCGCCACCGAAGATCGTATGTGTCTCCTCCATTTCGTCAAGTGCGGTGTTGAGTTCTGCGATGACCGCATCTGCATTTTCGGCGACGACGATCAATTCCAAATTGATCTTTTTGTAGAGCACGGGAGCACCTCTGAGGCTTCATGGTATGCCTGCCCCGTGCTAAGCACACCGACTGCGACGGGGCGGACGTCCGAGGGAACACTCTTGGACTGTCCGTGTGGAAGTGTCCAGCGTTACGGGCCTCTCTTCCGGGCTGTCATTCTGCGGCTAGGATGGGCATGTGCGATTTGAGCTTTTTGTGGCCGTCCGGTACCTGCGCGCGCGACGCCGCCAGGCCGTGGTCGGGCTGATTACGGCCATCTCCGTGCTGGGGGTGGCGGCTGGCGTGGCATCGCTGATCATCGCGCTGGCGATCACGAACGGCATGCGGCGTGACCTGCAGGACCGGCTGGTGGGAGCCACGGCGCACGTTGAATTGCTGCGGGTGGCCGGGGATGGCATCCGGGACTGGCGTGCCTTGATGGAGCGCCTCGCGCGAACCGAGCACGTCGACGCGGTCTGTACGGCCAGGTCCTCATTTCGCGGGGACCCCGTTCCGGCGGTGCTTTGATCAAAGGGATTCTGCCGGCAGACGAGCTGAAAACCGGCAACCTGCTGCAATCTGTGCACGAGGGAAGCTTTGCGCCGCTCGCGCCGGTTCCGCCCTTGCTAACCGGATCGGCAGATGCGGAGCAGCCGGCCATGCCACCGACTGCTCCGATCGTGATCGGGCACGAACTGGCCGTCACCTTAGGTGCGGGCATCGGCGACACGCTGCTGATCACGAGTCCGCAGGGCGAGCTGACGCCCCTCGGGCTCGTGCCGCGGTACCAGCGGTTCAGCGTGGTGGGCATCTTTTCGTCAGGGTTCTACCAGTACGACTCCGCCTACGCTTTTCTGCGGCTGAGCGACGCGCAGCGACTTTTTTCGGAGCCCGACCTTGTCAGCGTCCTGAGCTTTCGGCTGGACGATCTGAACCGTGCGCCGGAGGTGGCGCGAAGCCTGGAACAGACCGCTGGGCAGGGATTTCAGGCCACGACCTGGCAGGAGCAGAACCGTGAGCTCTTCCGCGCTCTGAAGCTGGAGCAGGCCGTAACCTTTGTCGTGCTGGCGCTCATTGTGGCCGTGGCAGGGCTCAACATCTTGAGCGCCCTGACCATGATGGTGATGGAGAAAACGCGCGACATCGCCGTCATGATGGGATTCGGCGTGACGGGGGCCCAGGTGCGGCGAATCTTTCTGCTCCAGGGCCTGCTGATCTCTGCCGTGGGAACCGTGCTGGGGCTCGTTTGCGGATACGCCGGCAGCCTGCTGGGCGCCCACTACCGATTCGTTCAGCTGGATCCGGGGGTCTACTCAATCGACCATCTGCCGTTCGCGCCCCGTGCCGCGGATGCGTTGCTGGTGGGTGTCGTCTCCCTCCTCATCGCCTTCCTGGCGACTCTCTATCCATCACGAGCAGCGGCAGCTATCCTGCCTGCGGAGGCTTTGCGCTTTGAGTGAGGAACCCGTGGGGCGCTTCGAAAGGACGGAAACCATCTGATGGGGACGCGATTGCGCTATCCGGAGCTTGCGCCGGAAGGGTATGCGGCACTGGCCGCGTTTGGGCACTACGTCAATACGGCGACCGCGCTGGAACCTGTTCTGTTGGGCCTTGTGTACCTTCGTGGTTCGCTGCTCAACGGTTGCCGCTTCTGCATCGAGTCGCATAAGGCCGAGCTGCGTAAGCACAACGAGCCGGTGACCCGGATCGAAGCCGTAGACACCGCGCCGGACTCGGACGCGTTCACGCCTCGCGAACAGGCGGCGCTCCGATGGACTGAGGTCATCACGCGCCTGGGAGGGGGTCACGTCTCCGAAGCAGAGTACGCAGCCGTCAGCCGGTTCTTCCATGGCAAAGACCTTGTAGATCTCACCTTTGCCGTTGCCAACATCAACGCCTGGAACCGCATGGGCGTTGCTTTCCAACCGGAATGGCGCCCGCGGGTCAATACGACCGCATCTGCCCAGGAGCCACAGCCGGAGGAGGGCGCGACCCTGACCCCGGTGGCCGTTTCCTCTGGCCCCGACGCACATCGCATATCCGCTGAATCCGAAGCAGACGACGACGGCGGCAAGGTTGCGACGGATTGAGACAACCGACAGAGTCCGCTGCAGAAACGCCCACGCAAGCCCAGCCGGTGTTACGGGCCACCGGACTTCATAAGAGCTATCCCGCTTTCTCTGCTCGTGAACAGGAGGTAAAGCTCTTCCGGGACCTCGATCTGGAGATTGCAGCCGGAGAGATGGTTGCCGTGATCGGGCGAAGCGGGTCGGGTAAAAGCTCGCTGCTTCATCTGCTCGCGGGTCTGGACCGCCCGTCCGCCGGCGAGGTCTGGGTAGGGTCGACCGCGCTTCATTCGTTGCCCGCGCAGCGTCTCGCCGAGGTGCGCAACCGGTCCATCGGCTACGTGTGGCAGTTTCATTATCTCTTGCCGGAGTTCACGGCCACCGAGAACGTGGCCATGCCGTTGTTGGCGCGAGGTGTGGGCGGGCGAGAGGCGAATGCCCAAGCACGGGCGTGGCTGAGCCGCGTAGATCTCCTCCACCGGGCCGAGCACCGCTCCGGTGAACTCTCGGGCGGCGAGCAGCAGCGGATCGCGATTGCACGGGCTTTGATTACAAGCCCCGCCGTGCTTCTCGCTGACGAGCCTACCGGCGATCTGGATGCCCAAACTGCCTCCACTCTGCTCGATCTCCTGCAGAGTCTGTGCCGTGAGGGGGAGCTCGGGGCGCTGCTGGTGACCCACAGCGCGGCGATCGCAAGCCGCTGCGACCGTGTTTTGCAGCTTCACGAAGGCCGCTTACAGCCGGTCGCGTCGAACCCGGACGCCGATCTCGGCTGAGTCGCCGGAAGCGGAGCAGGGAAATGCACCCTGGAGAGCGAGGCGAAGGCCGATTCGCTTGTCATCCTCCATAAGTTTTGGATGATCCTCCATGTAGTTGACGTACGCGCGCACAAGCTCGGCCATGGGCTGGCCATTCGGACAGATCGTGCCGCCGCCCGATGTGAAGTTCGCCACAAAGCCATTCACGTATCCCACGCAATAGCTGCCGCCAAGCAGGTCGGTCTGGTCTGGCGCTGTGAGCGCG
>CAXTGN010000068.1:0-14653 GCA_964243455.1 uncultured Acidobacteriaceae bacterium | reverse complement strand
GCGCTTTCGGTCACCTCTACGACGGTGCCGCTGCTCGACGCGCCCAGGGTGAAACTCACGGTCGCCGGCTGGTTCACCAGCAGTTCCGCCTCTTTCTTCTGGCTGCCGAAGCCGGGTGCTTCGGCGGTGATGCTGTAGCGCGCCGGGGTGATCTGCTGGAGCTGGAATTCACCTTGATTGTTGGCCGTGACATGCAGCGTCTGGCCGGCTGCGGTGTTCAGCAACGTGACGGAGGCGCCTGGGATCACAGCCCCTGTGGAGTCCTGGACGACGCCGCGAAGCGAGGTGGTCGCGGTCTGCGCGAAGCACATGGAGGCAAACAGCACGGACGAGGCAGGAACGAGCGGGCGGAGACGTCTCATCAAAACTCCTTCAGATGAAGAGGTTTAGCAGCGTGGACGAGCTCGCGCCGCTGCTGCTGATGCCAGCCCAGTACGGTTCACCGGGCGCTTTTGGTTGTGTTGTTCAACCCTATAATTACAGCGCGGTGAATGGCGCGCAACTGCCGACTATCGTTATCAGCCAAGGGCGGCACGATTTCGCGCTCAGGGACGCAGGGTCCAGCGCTCTTTCAGGTTCAGAAATGGACCTTCAAAGAAACGGAAGCTGAGCCACGCCAGAAGGAGCGTAGCCGGCAAGGCCACGGCGGCCACGGCAAACTGGCGCTCCGTCGTGTCGGCCAGCCAACGATCGCCCCCCGCATGTACCGCCAGGTGCACATACAAGCCATGTAGCAGGTCATGGAAGATATAGGCGCCGTAGCTGAGGCGACCGACCCAGCGCAGCACAGGGTTGCGCAGCAACCCGTGAACCCATCCTCCCGGCTGCAGAGCGCACGTCATGACGGCGGCGGCATACCAGTCGGCAAACACCAGGCCACCTGTAAACATCCAGCTCGGATACTGGCCGGGGTACACGCGCCATCTATGAACCGTGAACACCAGGTACAGGGCGATCACCAGCGTTCCCAGACCTGCGGCTGCGCGCGCAGCCCTGACCAGCGCCGGGCGCGCCGGGCCTTTCCATAGCAGAGCCACCAGACCGCCCAGCAGCAAGGCGTCCGTCTGCGCCGGAGTAAACCGATACAGCAGCTCGCCAAAGACCATCCAGGCGGGCGCATACGTTTGCAGCAATACCCGAAGCACTGGCCCCGATACAACGGCAAGCCAGCAGATCGCAAGCAGTCTGCGGCGGTCTCGAACCAGAAACACGACCCACGGCCACAGCAGATAAAATTGCTCTTCCACGCAGAGCGACCAGAGGTGGCCAAGAAAGATCTCGGTACGCGGCAGCGTCAGGCTGGTAAGGTGCGCGTCGGCCGCCAGTTCCAGCGACGAGTGCCAAACGGTCGCAGCAGGTGAAACAAAGCGGATAAAGTTGCCCAGATACAAGGGCCACAGCACCCACCACGCGTTCCATCGCCAATGCATCCAGGGCCAGAGCAGAAGCAGCAGGAGGAACAGGCCGTAATACAGCGGAAAAATGCGCAGGGTGCGGCGCAAATAGAAGTTCCGCGCGCGATGCGGATCGTCCCTCGAGTCAAACAGGATGCCTGTGATCAGAAAGCCTGAAAGGACAAAGAAGACATTGACGCCCGCCCATCCCCACGCAAGCGACAGGTAGTGTTGCCCAAAGACCATCAGAAAGGCCACCGCGCGCAGGCCGTCCAGCGCTGGATAAAAAGCGCGGTTTTCCGGGCGTGTCTGTTCGGTGTTGCCGGACGGGGGGAGTTCGGGCATGCCGTGTCAGTCCAGCCTGCCGGCAAAGACCCAATGGTGCCACAACGGCGGGGTTTGAGTTCCCAAACGCTTCATCTCTCGGAGTAGGCTGACAAGCGCGCTAGGCGGCTGTCGCTGCAGCCTTCCCGGACGTAGGCTTGCCGGCCCGGGAGGCTGTTCGTTTCGAACCGCCAGGTGCATCGTCCTTGGACGAACTAGCTGGCTTCGCTGAATTCGCCGTGGAGGCGAGCGTTTTTTGGTAGCTCTCTAGCTTGCGGCTACGGTCCTCGCGATATGCCGCAGTGAGCTCGTGGCTCTTGCCAAAGTAACGGCGCGCCGCACGCGCGAGCTCCATGGCGTCGTGCCACTGGCCGCCGGCCTCCTGCAACGTCTCGAAACGTCGTGCGGCCGCGACCAGCGTCGCATTCTCCGGCAACGACTCGGCGAGATACCGCGCGGCTTTAGCCGCTTTGCGGATCGTATGCAGATCTCCTTTGTCCAGCTTTGTGACGGGTCCACTCCGGAGCAGGCCGTCGCGGCTAAAAATGGCCTCCGCATCCCGGAGCAGGTCGGGTCCGGGTAAAGCAAAATCCCGCGCCGCTTCCAACAAGAGCAGAAGATCCTCGGCCGCCTTCGACGTCTTCACCTGACGCTTCCTCAAAACGTCCTGCAAGGCGATGGCCGCCTTGTCACGCTCGTGCCCTAGCTGCTTTCGCAGCTCTTTGGCGGATTCCTGGAGCAAGCCGGCATGGGTCTGCGTCGCCTCGGGGAACGTTGCAGCCTTTGCACCGCGTCTCGCCTTTGTCTTGGCCCTGCCCTTGTCGGCTGGTTCCTGCCCGCTCTCAACGGCTTTCGATTCCGCCGGCACTCCGGCGGAATCGACTCCGCTTTCAGCCAACGCTTCCAGCATCCTCCGGTGGACGTCAAGATCGCGGACCTTACCCGCGACGCGACGCAACTTGCCCAGGGCGCGCGTCAGGGCAGCGGCCTCCCTGCGGTGTTCGGGTAGCTCCGGAATCAGATCAAGCAGGAGCAGCAATGCTTCTACCCTCCGGGTTTCGGTGCGGAGTCTGTGGACTGGCTTGTGACCCGGCTCGGCGAGGCACACCGAAATAGCCGCCTCGAGCCCCGTGACATGCTCTTGTAGGATCTGGATTGGGTAAGCGGTGGACGCGGTCATGGCACTGTTTCGATGCGCAAGCCTTCAGGCGCGAAGCGAGATCGCCGAGGCCCGGCTAAAGGTTCACGAAGAGTATCATGGCACTGTCGCTATGGCCTGTTCCGCACCGCAAGTACCCATCTCCATTACAGATCCCCAAACGACGCCTCACGCTCCGGGGCAGGGTGTCCGGCTGCGTCGCGCGACCCCCGACGATGCGGCCGCCCTGGCGCTTGTGGGCGCGGCCACGTTCCTCGAGGCGTTTACCTGGATGCTGCCCGGTGCCGACATCGTGGCGCACTGCGCCAGGAACCACACAGCCGAGGCGTACACGACCTACCTGGCTCATGCCGACACGCGCGTCACCCTCGCGGAAGTCGTCTCGGGCGGTGCGCCTGTGGGCTACGCAATGTTGACGAAGCCTGAACTGCCCACCTTCGCCGTTCAGCCGACAGACATCGAACTCAAGCGGATCTACCTCTTCTCGCGCTTCCGCTCTTCGGCAACGCCGGTCCTGCGAGTCGCGGATGGAGGCGCTTCTCAGCAAGTGCAGGGGCTCAAGGCCGGGCAGGCGCTCATGGATGCTGCAGTGGAGGACGCCCGCAACTTGGGTCGGTATCGGCTTCTGCTCGGTACACACGCCGGAAACCTGCAGGCCATCAACTTTTATCGCCGGAATGGCTTCGCGGAAGCCGGCACACGGACCTTTCAGGTCGGGGCGCAGGTGTGCTGCGATCTCATCTTCGCGAAGCCGCTCTAGCTATGCGTTTGACCCGACCCACAGGACCGCCCGGGCGCGGCCTTGCAAAGACAGGCCCGCGAACACCCACAACCGAGCCCGGCTTCGTGAACCCCAACCGCCAGGTGGTGGAGCGCGCCACTGGCGCCCCCTCTGCCATCCGCCGCAGCCAGACGACCTATGCCCTGCGCTGTCGCGACTGTGGCTTCAGCTACGGCTGTAATGGGCTGGACATCAAGGAGCGCTGCTGCCCGGCCTGCCAGGGCGGGGTCGTAGGCGAGCCCCTGGTGGAGCGGCAACCGGGCCTGTTCGACGGAGAGTGAAAGAGTTGAAGCGCAAGCGACGCGGCGTAAGCTGAAGCGATGGACCCGCTTGTCTCCGTGTCGTGGCTTGCCGCTCATTTGAGTGAGCAGAACCTCCTTGTGCTGGATGCCACGTTGCCGGTCATCGGTGTACAACCTCGCATCGACCCACGCGCTGGCTACACGGAACAGCACATCCCCGGCGCGGTGTTTTTTGACATCGAAGCGCTGTCGGATAAGGCAACTGCCCTGCCCCATATGCTGGCGACGGAAGAAAGCTTCGGCAAACGCATGAGTGAACTGGGCGTCGGTGATGCCATGACCCTCGTGGTGTACGAGGCGGAAGGCGTCTTCTCGGCCCCACGCGCTTGGTGGATGCTGCGCACCATGGGAGCTCGTGACGTGCGCATTCTTGATGGCGGACTGCAGGCGTGGAAGGAAGCCGGTTACACCACGGAAGCTGGGGACGTCACGAAGCCAAGGGTGGCGTTTCAGGCGCGTTTGCAGGCGAACGCTGTCCGCAGCTTTTCTGAGATCCAGGCCGTCGTGTCTGGCCGGGAAGCGGGCGAGCAGGTGCTGGACGCCCGGCCTGCAGGCCGCTTTACTGGCAAGATGCCGGAACCACGAGCTGGTCTGCCGTCCGGGCACATGCCGGGAGCCATCAATGTGCCCTTCACAGAGCTCATACAGAGTGGTCGCCTGAAAAGCGCGGACGATCTGCATGCGCTGTTTACGTCTCGCGGTGTCGACATCACTATCCCGATCACTACCACCTGCGGGTCAGGCGTAACGGCAGCTGTCCTGGCCGTGGGACTGGAGCGCTGTGGAGTTACGAAGGTGAAGCTCTACGATGGTTCCTGGACGGAGTACGCTCAGCATCCTGATGCGGTTGTAGTGGCGGAATAGGTATGTCTTGAAAAGCCCGCTGAGGGTTGCCAAGGGGTAACTCAAGAGTGCAGTTCCTGGCTGCAGCCAATGCCAAGCCGGATTGCGACCCCGGTGCGGATAGGTCAATCACGCAAAAGTGTCAGCTGCGGTTCCGAGATAAATCTGGCTATCTGCAATCCACTTCCTCTATGGTGCCGTTCTTAGAGCGCGAGGCTGATTTGTAAGCCGGCCTTCTGGAGACACTGATCGTGGAACGAAAGCTAACGGAACTGATAGACAAAGCGGTATCGCGTCGTAGCTTCCTTACGGGTGCGGGCGCAGCAGCGGCGGGAACCTTGGTAGTGGGCTGCTCGAGTAATGGCACAACTTCGACGACTCCGGTCACCCCAATTACTCCGACTCCTACCCTCACCGACGCGGATTACCTCAACTTCGCGTTGAACCTGGAGTACCTGGAGGCTGAGTTTTATCTCCACGCGGCGACCGGAACCGGTCTGAGCGCAACCGACAGCGGCAATGCCACCAGCATGACCACGATTGTCGCCAACAGCCAGGTCCCCGGCCTGACCGCTCTGCAAAGCGCCTACATTAACGAGATTGCGCAGAACGAATTGGACCATGTGCGGTATCTGCGCGCTGCGCTCGGCTCCGCGGCCGTTGCCGCGCCGGCCATTGACCTGACGGCCAGCTTCAACGGGCTGGCTACCTTGGCCAAACTGGGCAGCAGCTTCAATCCGTTCGATAACTACAACGATTACCTGATTGGCGCCTTCATTTTCGAGGACGTTGGCGTCACCGCTTACCACGGCGCAGCACCCTTGCTGACGGATAAAGGACATCTAACGGCAGCGGCGGAGATCCACGCCGTGGAGGCCTACCATGCAGCGTCTATCCGGTCACAGATCGTGGCTGCAGGATCCTCTCTCATCACCGTTGCCAACGCCGTGCAGACCGTACGCGCCAGCGTGGGCGGCGGTATGGAGACAACCCTCAGCGCAACCACCATCGTAGCGGCGGATCCCACCACCTCGGTTGGCTTCAAGCGCACGCCTGCAGAGGTTCTGGCCATCGTCTATGCGGGCGGCACTACCTCGGGCGGCTTCTTCCCCAGTGGACTGAACGGCAACATCAAGAGCACAGCGGCTTAAGCACGGAGATCGACAATGGCAACCACCGAAACACAGCATCTAGACGAAGTCATCGCAAGCAGCCGCCGCAAGATGCTCACCTTAGGCGGCGCGGCGCTTGCGGGATTGGCGCTCACCTCTGTAGCGAAAGCACAGACCACCCTTACCGACGCGGATTATCTGAACTTCGCGTTGAACCTTGAATACCTTGAGGCAAATTTCTACACGCTGGCGGCTACAGGTCAGACCATCGATCAGGTCGGCCAGACAGGCATCGCCCTCACCGGCGTGGGAACGCAGGGTACCGTCACCACCAAGGCCGGCGGTCCCGCCTCATGCAAGGTGCCGTTCAAGGACACCACTATCGCCAGTTATGCGACGGAGATCGCTCTTGAAGAGCGTAATCACGTTGCGTTCCTGCGCGGTGCGCTAAGCACTGCAGCGGTGGCTCAACCGGCCATTGACTTGCTGAACAGCTTCAACGGTCTGGCAAAGCTGCTGAACCTTGGGCTGACTGCATTCGATCCTTTTGCGGATGACGCCAGCTTCCTGCTGGGTTCCTACATCTTCGAAGATGTCGGGGTGACAGCGTACACGGGCGCTGCTCCTGCGTTGCAGGTTGCCAGCAACCTGGACGCGGCAGCAGGCATTCAGGGCGTCGAAGCCTACCATGCCGGCCTGATCCGTACGGTCCTCTACGGTCTCGATCAGGCAGCAAATCCGATCGCCGGTGCGGGCATACCGAGCGCGCCCGCGGGCACATTGCGCGCTGTGGCCACGGCCATCTCGGCGCTCCGTGCGACAGTGGACGGAACCGCAGCCAGTGGCACCAATCTGCAGGCCGATGACATCGGTCTTACCGGGCAGTCGGTCATGCTGAACGGGACAACCAACGTCAACGCCACCTCGATCGTGGATGCCACCACCACGGGATCGATCAACATCCCTGCCAGCGGATCCACGACTACAGGTTCGCTGGTGTTTGCGCGCTCGGCAGCCCAGGTTCTGAAGATCGTCTATGCAGGCGGATCAGGCTCGGGTGGGTTCTTCCCGGCAGGACTCAACGGCAACGTCAAGTAGCGTTGCGCGAACCCGATAGCGGCGTATTCCACGCAGGTTCAAACGGCAGGAGGGAGGGACATCCTCCCTCTTGCTCGGCGTCGCTATGCCACGAACTCTGGCAGTTAGTCGCGCGGCTGCAGCCTTCACCATGCCTGAATGCAAGATGTCCTGCTAGGTGAGCTTTCTGGCGCAAAGAAGAAGGCCTCACCGTCCGAAGATCAGTGGGGCCCGTAGCTCATACAAAGATTGGAATTGACTGGCGGGAGCTAGCGACGGCCGCCGCCCCCGTGGAACCCACTACCTCCATGGAAGCCACCGCCACCCGAGAAGCCACCACCATGGACGCCACCGCCACGGTATGCTCCGCCGGCATAACCACCCCGTGCGTAGCCATAACCGCCGCGTCCGTAGCCATAGCCACCGCGGTATCCATAGACGCCACGTCCGTAGCCATAACCGTAGCCCCCGCGATAGCCGTAGCCTCCGCGGAACCAGGGACCAGCGCCGATAAAGATGCCGTTCGCGAACCAGCTCGGGCCATAGTAGCCGTAAGGTGCGCAGGCGTAAGGCGCGTTTCCGTAGTAGCCGTATGTGCAGGCCGGGGCAGCGTATCCATAGGGTGCGTCGTAGCCGTAGCCCCCACCGATGCCTACACCGACAGAGACCTGAGCACGCGCAAACGCGGCTGGAACAAAGAACAGAGAGAGCACAACCAGATATCGAAGTAACCGCATTTTGTCATCCCTCCCGCGGCCGGTCGAGCCGGCCCGGAGCCCATTCACCGATGATGGGCCTTACATAGAGATGGACCCCGTCCCAGGCAACTAGTTGCTCCGGACGAAGCGCCCCCGGCAAACCGTCGTTCTCAGGGAGCGACCGCGGCAAGCTCGCTTCCTTGCGGAGAATCGTTGTGGGTGAAGCCGGAGGACGCGACGCTCTTCACGCAACCCGACAGCAGAAATCGCCGGAGGACAAACCCTTCGCCTGCACGTCCAAGTTTCGCTTGGTAGCTAGCGGTGTGTATAGTGGCGGCGCTCATCTGGAGGTTGGATTCAACATGTCTGAATTGTCCTTGTCGCGCCGGGCGTTGCTCGGCTATGCACCAGCGCTCACCCTTGCTGCAGCCGCACCGCCATTCCTGAAAGGCACACCTGCCCAGGCTGCCACGTCGCCGCTGGCCAGCAGCATTGCCACCCTGGCAGAGTCCGTGGAGCGTGCCTTTGCCTTCCAGAACTTCATGATGGACGCCTATGCGACCGGATCTACCGTAAGGTTGGCCCAGAGCTACAGTGACGAGGCGCTCGGGGCGACGGCCTTCACTTACGACAACGCGGTAGCCATCCACGCCTATCTCGCTAGCGAGGACGCCACGTTGCTGGAACGTGCGATTGTGCTGGGCGACGGTCTCCTGTACGGCCAAGCAAACCCGTATCCGTTTCCGATCAACGACGGCCGGCTGCCCCAGGGGTTCTTCGTGAACACCCCGGCGCCGGGCGGGGCGTACGTCACTCCTGCGGCCGCGCCCTTTTACTTCTACACAAGTGCCGTCGGCGATCAGGCCTGGGCCGGTATGGCGTTGGCCCAGCTGTATGCGCGCACCGGTCAGGTCCGCTTTCTCACGGGCGCGCTACTCCTGGCGAACTGGATCGTGTCGAACACCTACGACACAGCGGGCCCGGGCGGCTACAAGTTCGGCACAAACATCGCCTACATCAACTACAACAACGTCTCCGTTCCCTCACCGAACGGCAAATCGACCGAGCACAACATCGACACCTTCGCCTTCTTCACCATGCTGAGCCAACTCACAGAAGATGCGAAATCAGCATCGATAAACATGACCTGGTCGGAGCTGGCTCATCACGCGCGCAAGTTTGTCCACGCCATGTACAACCCTGACGGTCCGTACTTCTACACCGGGACGTTGGGCGATCAGATCACGATCAACACATCGCCCATACCGGAAGACGTGCAGACGTGGTCCTACATGGCGCTGCTCAACAACGCGCACAAGCTAACCATTGATTGGGCCGTCCGGCATCTGCAGGCTACCGACACCGCCTCGGCCCCGCACAGCAGCCTTACCGGGACGCAAAGCATTCGCGGCCTGGTCTTCGATACTGCCAGCCTCACCACCACAGCGTATGATCCGCAGGCAGTCTGGCTTGAGGGGACAGGCCACATGATCGCCGCTCTTGTGGCACGCATCCTTCGTGGCCAGGACACACTTCGCAACATCGCCAGCGATCTGCATGCAGCCATGGATCTCGTCCAGCAATCGATGCTCGCCCAGCAGCAGTTGGGCGTGGGCAAGACAGCGGGTGGAAAGGCCATCCCGCAAGGTGAGGGTCTCGTAGCCTCCACCAGTGTCATGGACACGGGCTTCGGCTATACCTATGGACCTTCGCTGCACCTTGGCGCCACGGGATGGTATCTGCTCGGTGTGCTGGCGGCGAATCCCTTTCAGCTCGGGTACCGGGTTATTGCGTAAGCGACCGAGCGCTCCTCTGTCCGGGACCTTGTGCTTGAAGAATTAACGAAGAGGTATGGCAGCGACCTGTGCCGAAGGCAGCGTGACGCCCAAGAGTGCCGCGACTGTAGGCGCGATCGCCCGCATGTCGATGAGGCCGATGTCATGCGCTCTCTGAATGCCGTGACCCATGGCGAAGAAGCTGGAGCGCATGAGCGGGTTCGAGGGCAGGTAGCCGTGCATGCCCGTGGACGGTGCCGGGGTAAGGAGCGCGCCGGAGAAGGTGTAGCCAAGCTGGAACGGTGGACGCAGAACCACGAGTGCCTCGGCCCCGGGAAAGCCGCCGAGCTGGGTGAGTTCTTCGCGCGGCACGATGCGGTCGATGCCGTTGGCCGGGTCGCTCGCGAGTTGCTGCAGCAGCTTCAGGATTGCGTCCCGGCTTGCCGTGTCGTGCCGGTCGTGGAGCATGACCGCAGCGGAGCCGCCCGCGGGCCAGAGCGTCGCCTTCCAGGCCGTGAAGGTAGGCGGCGGCGTAGTGGTATCGAAGGTCAGCAAACCCGCCTTGATGAGCGGGATGTAGAGATTGACATGGAAGTCTGGCGCGCGAAACCGTGGTCAGAGACGATGATGACCGCGGTCTCTGGGTTGACGGCAAGGGCAGCGTCCTGGATCTGCCCAATCATGCCGTCGAGCGCCTCGAGTGTGCGATTGCTTTCGGCGCTGAATGGGGTTGTGAGGTGCTCGGCTTCATCGAGCGAACTGAGGTGCACTGTCAGCGGGGATGGATGTTTTTCGTTGAGCAGTGTTACGGTGAAGCGGGTGCGGATTGCGTCGGACTCAATCGTTGTGGTGTTGCCGTCGATGTAGGGACCGTCTTGCGCCTCCAACTGCCCCTGCAGGCCGAGCGGATGGGCGAGGGCACGCAGCAGCCGCAGATCATCCGGCGTGCTGGCGCGCCAGTATTCCGGCAGGTTGTTGTCGATTCCCGGTGCGTCGACGGTGACGGGCCAGTTGACGCTGGCAGTGGAGAGGCCTTTGGCGTGGGCGGCTTGCCAGAGTGTCTCGGCATGCTGCTCAGAGGCATACCAGTACCAGCCGATCTGATTACGAAACAGCGGGTCAAAGGTCGTATTGGAAGAGATGTTGTGTGTTGCAGGTGTGACACCGGTGACCAGGGTGGTGTGGCTTGGATAGGTGAGCGTCGGAATAACGCCGGTGACGCCATCCGCATAGGTACCTTCGCTCATAGACCGGCGAAGACGGGGAACGTGAAGGTTGTGTGCTGCAGCGTCCGTCACGGCATCGGGGCGCAGGCCGTCGATCGAGATCATGACAACAGGCTGTGACCGGTGGGCTGCGGCGGTGGCTGCGCGAGGCGGATGTTGGCCGCACCGTCCAGGGTGAGGTACCGAAGCCGTTGCCGCCGGCCTGATAGGCGCGAACGTTTCGGACTACGTCGGCGAAGATTTCACTGGTTGTGTTCAGTTTCCAGTCCACGCCAAACTGCGGCAGAAAGGGCTTGCCCGACTGCAAGGTGCCCTGGGCGTAGCTGGCGGCCGTGGAGGTCGGTGAGAGATTCAAGCCCTCGTTGTAGCCGGCGAGCTGGCCATTGATGTGCGTCTCAACGGCCTTGAAGCCTGCCGAGGCGCTGAGGTTGTTGCTGAAGTGATACGTGTCCTGGATGTGCAGCTGATAGACACGTGCTCAGGGAGGTGTAAGCCCACTGTGTGTAGAAGGGGTCCGTGGGGAAGTCGTACAGCGAGTGGCCCGGCGAGGCGAGTGTGGTGCCGTAGAAGCGACGGGCCAGGTCGAAGCTTTCCTTCTCATACCAGCCGCCGCCCTAGAGCAGGTTCTTGCCGGTGTCCCAGGCGAGCGAAGTGACGAAGCCGCCACGGCTGATGCCGTACTCGGAGGTGCGCAGTGAGATGGGCGAGACCTGGTTGAAGCTCGCGTCAAAGCTGGGCAGATAGGGTGTGAACCAGAGGCCGCGACCGTCGTTGCGGTGACCGTAGCCGGTGAGGGCGAATGTCAGGTGCGGCGTGAAGGCGTACTTCAGGCTGGCGTAGGTGAGGAGGTCCTTCCGCAGGCCGGACGCGCCGTAGTAGCCGACGTCTTCCGGGTCATTGGAGAGATCGCCGTAGCCCTTGGGCTGCAGCAGCGGGATGGCTCCGGGGAATGCCGTGGAGAGGGTGGGAAAGACGTTGTAGCCGGTCTTGCCCTGTGCGTTGTAGGCGTTGGCTGCCTGCAGCGCCGTACCCCAATTTCCGAAATTATCGACGTTGTAGCCGAGCGTGTTGACCCAGACCTTGTTCAGATCCTGGTAGTCGACTTCGGCACGGTTGGAGTAGTCGAGAAAGTAGGTGAACACACCCTTGCTGCCGAGCTGCTGGGTGAGCTGGCCATTGATCTGGTAGTAGTGCTGGTTGTTGTCGCCAGCGCCCTTGAATTATCGACCCTCCGATACACACCGGCGATGTAAAACTTCGTGCCCGAGTGACCCAGGCTGCCGGAGTCGAAGCGGCCAAAGGTGCGGTACCCGCGAAGCTGCCGAAGCTCGACTGGATGTTGAAATGGCGTTTCTCGCCGGGATCCGAGGAATAGAACTGGACGGTCGCGCCGAGATTGCTGTTGGACGCCACGGCGAGCGAGCCGGTGCCCTGCAAGACGACGATATGGCCCATGTCTTCGTCGATGACCGCGCGGCTGATGTGAAGGCCGTTCAGGTTGCCGTAGCTCATATCGCCGAGCGGTACATCGTCCAGGGTGAAGCCGAGCTGATTCTGGTTGAAGCCGCGCACGCTGATGCGCAAAGCCCACTCGTAGGCGCCGTAGGGATCGGCCTTGGTGACTTCGACGGAGGGCAGGTGGGCGAGCGTGGCGATGGGGCTGGTGCCGGGCGCGGCCTCCTGCAGAAGGTCATGCCCTACCGTCTGCACATCTCTGTCCTCTCCGAGTGCCGTGACCGTAACAGTCTCTTCCACCTTGACCTTCTTGGGGTCGGTGTCCTGGCCGGGCTGGTTCTGGCCGTTTCCCGTTTGCGGGTCGACCGGGGTGGTGCCTTGTGGACTGCTGGTGGCGCTTTGAGAGCTCCCCCCATCCGCCTGCGATGCTCTCTGCCCTGCGGCGAGCAAGCTCCCCCAGTGTGGGTTGGTGCCGGCTGCGACCGGCCCTGTCTGCGCTTGCGTAGATGCGGTGCCAACGACACTCGCACCCGCGCACAAAGTGCAAAACTCTTAAGCCTCATGGCTTCTCCTTGCCTGTTCTTTCCCGGGGACAGGAGGAGCCTAGGGTTGTTTTCTTGAGGCCGCGTTACGGGCGTGCAAATGCCTGATGAAGGTTCGTTGCGAGCCAATGCGTTTATGCCGAGTGCGAGATGACAGGACAGCTCAGCATGTTTCCCTTTTGCGGATCGACAAGCAGAAGAGAAGGCGCCGGGGAAGGCCGGCGCGTCAGGCGAGCTAGGGATAAATGCGGTTGAGAGTGCGGGCGAAGGGGATGGTTTCGCGGACGTGGTCGAGGCCGCAGATCCAGGCGACGCAGCGTTCTATGCCCATGCCGAAGCCGCTGTGAGGGACGCTGCCGTATTTGCGTAGGTCGAGGTACCACTGAAAGGCGGCGAGGGGGAGGTTGTGGGCCTCGATGCGGGATTTGAGGAGATCGTAGTCGTCGACGCGCTGGGAGCCGCCGATGATTTCGCCGTAACCTTCGGGGGCGAGGACGTCGACGCATAGGGCCTTGGTGGGGTCCTGCGGGTCGGGCTGCATGTAGAAGGCCTTCACTGCGGCGGGGTAGCGGTGGATCATGACGGGCTTGGCGAACTGGTTGGCGATGTAGGTCTCGTCGGGGGAGCCGAAGTCGTCGCCGTAGGTGTGCGGGTGATCGATTTTCCCGGCTTTGAAGCCGTCGTCAAGCATGGCGTGCGCCTCGTCGTAGGTGAGCCGGGGGAAGGCGCTGCTGGTGTGGGCGTGGTGGGCTGGGGCGGTGTCGGCTGCGGGGGATTGGGCGGGGGGAGAAGCGGATCCCTGCGCTGCGCTGCGGGATGACGAACCGGAGGGGGCTGATGACGAATCGGGGGTGGGTGGGGCGGCGGTTAGGGGTTCCGGGGAGAGGTTTGCGGCTCCGGGCTGAATACTGAGGTTCTTCGCTTCGCTCAGGATGACGGCAGAGTTTGGCGTCGAAGCAATCACGGCCTCAAGTTTTGAGATGTCTTTGCCGATCACCACCAGGTCGGCGCGGTGTTGCTCGAGGACGCGCTTGACGATATGGGTGAGGAAGCCTTCGGCGAGGTTCATGAGGCCGCCAAGGTCGAGGTAGGCGACCTCGGGCTCGATCATCCAGAACTCGGTAAGGTGACGGCGTGTTTTGGACTTTTCGGCGCGGAAGGTGGGGCCGAAGCTGTAGACCTTGCCAAGCGCGAGGGCGGTGGCTTCGATGTAGAGCTGGCCACTCTGGGTGAGGTAGGCCTTTTCGTTTTCGAAGTAGTCCATTTCGAAGAGCTCGGAGGTGCCTTCGCAGGCGTTGGGGGTGAGGATGGGTGGATCGGTGCGGGTAAAGCCATGGGTGTCGAAATACTCTGCGGCAGCGCGCATGATGGCGGCGCGAACGCGGAGGATGGCCGACTGGCGTGGGGTGCGCAGCCAGAGGTGGCGGTGCTCCATTAGGAAGTCGACGCCGTGCTCTTTGCGGGTGATGGGGTAGGGCGTGTCCTCGGAGATGCGCTGGGTGACGGTGACGCCGGTCACGTCGAGCTCGACGCCCGAGGGAGAGCGCGCGTCTTCGCGGACGGAGCCGGTGACGACGAGGGAGCTTTCGAGCGTAAGGCCTTTGAAGGTGGCGAAGGTGTCTTCGGAGACCTGGGCCTTGGGGACGATACCCTGCACCGTGCCGGAGCCGTCGCGGAACGTGGGAAAGAGCAGCTTGCCGGAGCTGCGGAGGTTGTAAAGCCAGCCGCGCAGGGTGATCGTCTGGCCGATGTGTGTTTTTAGCTCGGCGATCGTGACGATGGGAGCTGGGGTGGTGCTTTCGGCGACGGGGATGGCAGATGTTGCGGAGTCGGACATGTCGACTGTGATTTTAGTCCGCGGTCGCGGCTCTTACGGAATGGCAGCGCGTGCCGCGGCAAGCAGACGGCCCGGAGGAGATCCGGGCCGCTGAGACGAGAGCTTATTTAGGGCTGAGGTTGGGTTGG
>CAXTGN010000067.1:6905-15013 GCA_964243455.1 uncultured Acidobacteriaceae bacterium | reverse complement strand
ACGGGGGCTTCGGCTTTTATGCGGTAATCCTGGATTCCGAGGGGAACCATGTCGGCCTGCACTCGCGGGTAAGCTACCCGCGCGCGGTGTGGTAGGCAGCTTTCCCTGCGTTCGGCTAGCCTAGCCCTATGCGCCGCGCTGATCGCCTATTTCGCATTGTGCAGATGCTGCGTTCGGGCCGTCCCAAAACGGCTCGGGCGCTTGCGGAGCGCCTTATGGTTTCCGAGCGCACGATCTATCGGGACATTCGCGATCTACAGCTGGCCGGTCAGCCTATCGAAGGAGATCCCGGAGTGGGTTATACACTCCGGCGCGACTTCGACCTTCCGCCCTTGCTCTTCACTGTGCAGGAACTCACCGCATTGGTGCTCGGAGCGCGGCTTGCGCGTGCGTGGGCAGGTCGACAGATCGCGGATGCGGCTGCATCGGCGCTCGCGCGGATTGAGGCGGTTCTGCCCGCCGATCTCGCTGCCCAACTGGATAGTATTGCTCTTTACGCACCCGCTTACCAGATGCAGGAACCGCAACGTCTTCTGCTCGATGTACTGCACGCCGCCTGCATCAGTCGAAAAGTATTGCAGTTTCACTACACGCATGTCGGAAAGGCCGAGAAGCAGCCTGAATCGCGATCTGTGCGTCCGCTTGCGCTGGCGTTCTGGGCCGGCGTCTGGACTCTGGCTGCGTGGTGTGAAACACGTGACGACTTCAGAAATTTCCGGGTCGATCACATGGAAGCGCTCACGATTGCAGATCGTACTTTTTGGCAGGAGCGAGGGCAGCGACTGGAAGATTATTTGAAGCGTGCTCGAGCCGAAGGGTTTCAGGCCAACCGTTTAAGTCCTGGCACGTAGGAACCGTGCTGAGCTCGTCTGAATTTCAACTTTGAGACGGACTGCCGTAAGTAACGTGAAACGCGCTACACGTGAACATGAAAGCCATTCGTCTTCCTTGCACGGCTGGGAGGCCGTGCAAAGGGCGAGAAGTACAAAGAGGAAGAGCCCATTCTCAAGCTGCCCGACCTGAAGCAGTCCAAAACCGCTGTTCTAAACAGCCTGGCTTCTCCAAGTTCGCGACGGTCCTACGATCATGCCATTCGGGACTTCATCGACTGGTATTGCTCCGAACCGCGTCTAGCGTTCAACAGAACCGTTGTGACTAGATTATCGGATCTCGCTGGAACAGCGGCGTTACGCCCCGGCAACAATCAACCTCAGGCTGGCAGCGGTGCGCCGGCTGGCATACGAAGCGTCTGACTGTGGCCTCCTCAGCCCTGATCTGGCTGCTGGGATACGGAGAGTGAAGGGTGCAAAGCGACTGGGCGTCCGGGTGGGGAACTGGCTTTCTGCCGAGCAAGGCAAGACCCTCATCTCCGCACCCGTTGGGCTGGAGCTTCGGAACGCGAGTAATAGAGCCGTGCTGGCCATGCTCATAGGGTATGGTCTTCGCCGGGCTGAAATCGTGACCGTCAGAATTGAGGACCTGCAGCTCCGGGAGGATCACTGGGTCCTAGCGGACCTTGTTGGCAAAGGCGGTCATGTGCGAACGGTGCCGGTGCCGGAGTGGGTGAAAGCGGCCGTCGACGCCTGGGTGACCTCAGCTAACATCGCGAGCGGAAACATATTTCGTTCCGTAGCCAAGACCGGTAAGGTGTGGGGTAGCGGCTTCACCGCCAAGGTTATCTACTCCATAGTCCGGAAGGCTGCCTCCGATTGCGGCTTCGGCTCAATCGCTCCTCACGACCTCCGTAGAACCTGCGCCCGTCTTTGCCACCAAGCGGGAGGAGAGCTGGAACAGATCCAGTTTCTCCTCGGGCATGTTTGCGTCCAAACGACGGAACGATACCTCGGTTGCAAGCAGCGGCTGCAGAATGCCGTCAACGATCTCATTGGGCTTGAACCGGAGCCGCCCTAACCGGCTCGCTCCTGACTATGCGACTTAGAAGGACTGATCAGAAGCTGGTACGCTTCGATCATGCGCGTGGGACTAAACCTGTTTCTCATCATGTTCTCTGTCTCGATCTCTTCCACAGCTCGTGCCCAATCTTCGGTGAGCTTCGAGGCGATCATTCACGTTGGTGAGAGCTACGTTCACCCAATCGGACATGGTCTTTTCTTCTCGTTGGAACAAGATGACCACGGGAGCTGGAATTTCCAGGTGAAACCTTCGCGAAGCAGTTCAGAAAGTTACATCGACTGCCTGGGCAGTCCAGTAATGCACGGGCCAGACACAATAGACATGTTGGCTTGGCGATTCGCTCCAGACGCCGATGCTGGTTGGGCTGAGCACACTCCCACACAGAAGCGCTTCTCTTTTGTCACGACTGCTGCAGACCAAAAATATGAGTGCGCGGAGGAACACGCAATCTATGACTCGTTCCAGCGTTCGCAGTCGAGCGGCACGGAGGAGGACTACAGCGGGCTTCCGCACTACAGGCCTCGCCCGCAAGGAAAGGGCCAAGCCGTTGTTGAATCTGTAACGCTCAAACCAGGTCTCAGCAGCAAGGACGCCGAGTTCGAACAGGTTACACTCCACGTCTCGATCCAGTTTCCGATTCGTAGGAGACCGACGAGCGCAAGATCCTCGCGGTAAGAACAAACGCTTCTGGTGTTGCTTTATGGGAGGCGTGTATTGAACTTCGATCTCTAAGTCCCAATAAACGCTGCTGTCGCCAATTGCCCGTGTTTGCTGGGGTATACCGCAACGTGACAAAGCGTTTTGTTACAGTGGCTTTTCGGTGGATCGGGGAGGAACCTTCCAGCGGGTTGGATGCCGCATTTCGATCCCATCTGACAACAGGAACGGCTGTATGAAAGACTCGGGGCTGCCTGCCGTGAAGGCCTGACTATCACCTGGAAGCACAGCCCCGAATAGGCCACTCCAGCGTTTATGCCATGAACTGACCGAGGCTTGGGAATGCGGCCGTTCTCAGCTTCGTTCACCTTCAGGCCGCGGACAGCCGTGCTCACTCGAGCCTTCCCTCCTCATTACCTCCACCGTTGTGCCCCCCTGGATCTGATCGATACTTCCTTGACACGTCCTCGATGAGTGACTCGGCGATTTAGCGCTCTTTGAGCTCGCACATTTCCATCTCAAACCAATGCTGCTAATCTGTCTCAGCAGATGGCGAGACCTCTTGCAATTTCGTTGGAAGAGTATGTATGGGTCGGCTTGCAGTCGCTACCTTATCATCACCGGAAGCGCCTGCGCGTACCAAGCTGCCATACCACCGATCGTGTTTCGGATTTCCGAGAATCCGGCCCTTTGCAAGATGCTGCACGCTATGCTTGAGCGATAACCGCTGCCGCATATGACGTCAAGTCGTTTCGATTGCGGCAGCTCGCGCAGGCGCTTCGATAGATCGCCCAATGGGATGTGGAGAGCAGATTCGATATGCCCCGCCTTCCATTCACCAGGGCTTCGGACATCGAGTACAGTGCCTCCATGCGAGATCGCCTCATGTAATTCTCGAACGGAGATCTGCGTAAGTGAGCCTGTTCGAATCCGGCAGCAATCCAGGAGTTGATTCCTCCTTGTAAATGCCCAGCGATCCTGTCATGCCCAACCCGGACGAGTGATTTCCGTACATACTCAAGATCCGCAGAGGAATTGTCGCCGACGAGGAAGATGTCGCCCTCGTACGGGAGTACCCAACCGGCCCAGAGCGAAAGGTTGGGACCGGCACCAATATTGAAAGCCCCCGGTATATGGGCGCCGCCGAAGGCATCGGGGGTTCTTACGTCGAGAATGACAGATCCAGCCTTTTCGACTTCCGTCCGAAATGCGGTTGCGCTTAGTGGCTTCTCTCCCGGAAGCACTTTAAGAGCCGTTGCTCCTTCTGAATCAAGGGCCTTCATGCGCTTGTAGTAATCGGGAAACTGCGGAACAGATCCCAGCATCTTTGCGATAAATCTCTCCTTAGAGGAGGTAGCCATGAAGACATTGCAGTGCCGCTCATAGCCAATCGTCGACTCCGGCCGGTCCGAGATTCCGACCCCACAAAGAGATCCAGCGCCGTGAGCAGGGTAGACGATCGTGCCGTCCGGCAAACTGGCTATCCTATGCTGTACGCTCTCGAAGAGCCGCGCCGCGAGAGATTGCTTCTCAGCTTCCCCGAGCAGGTCCGGGCGTCCGAGCGAACCAATGAGGACGAAATCTCCGCTGAAGAACCCCAGTGGCTGGCCACATTCCTGCTGTTCAAAGAGCAGGAAACTCAGGTGTTCTGGAGTGTGTCCCGGGTGTGCATTGCAACGATCCGCAACTTACCAAATAGAACTTCGTCGCCATCTGCAAGCGGCGCATGTGGCATCCGACATTGGTATTTCTCGTCCTTGTCGTATGCGCTCAGCCAATGCTTCGCGCCGGTGGCTTCTGCGAGCGCCGGGGCTCCGGATGCGTAGTCTGCATGAATGTGCGTCTCCAGAACATGGGCGATCGTAAGCCCCTCTGTTTTGGAAAACTCCCGATATACCGCTGCTTCTCGCTGGGGTTTGATGACGAGAGCCTGCCCCTCTGATGCGATCAGATAAGAATAGTGAGCGAGGCCTGGAACTTCGAATCTTTGAACGATCACGTATCGTCCTTTCCTGCGTTCGGCTTGATTACGGTTTTTGGGTCGCCACGCCATGGGGTGTCTTTCGGCACGACGGTTACAGTGGCCTGCCCCATTTGGGAAGTTGCGACGTTGGGGGTTGCGCTTGGAACATGGTTTCCTCGCTTGTTCAATAAGTGTTCGATGAGAGACTCGCATTTGGACAAGATGCGAGGAACTGGTGCTATTTGTCACGCAAGAGAAGTCCCAGTAGGCTCAAGGGGCCCAAAGGGATGAGTTCGAAGTTCATCAACTTTGCTTGGCCTAGCGGAAGCTGCTGAAGGAGCGCTCTCGCTTCGTCTGTGGAGCCCAGGTTGAGGAGGAAAACGACTCCCTTTCCATCTTTCCGGACGTACCATTGATCGATTTTTCCCGCCAGGTAGAGCTTCACCGTATCGGAAACCTCATGCAACAAGATGCCCTTGCGTTGTTCCTCCGTCAGTGGTGAGTTCAGTGTTCCTATCGCAAGCACCTTAGTTGTTGGCACGGACGGGATTGTGGCCTCTGGCGACTGGGCGTTCATTTGGACTCCTGTGAAGAGAATTAGGGTAAGAACGACAACGCAGAAGACTTGTTTTCGCATAGCAACTCCCGTCGCCCGGGCGGGCAGCGTATCTGTGTTGGTCGTGTTCTTTGGTTACGCATGAACTCGAGAATATCGGCGTTCATCCATCCGCTACGACAACGATTCAGCCGAACCCGCAGTAGCTCTCACCAACAAGGATTTGGCGATTGAGGTCGCCACTCGTGGTGCCC
Source organism: uncultured Acidobacteriaceae bacterium (assembly GCA_964243455.1). Lineage (GTDB taxonomy): Bacteria > Acidobacteriota > Terriglobia > Terriglobales > Acidobacteriaceae > Granulicella. Next base: position 9,669 of record CAXTGN010000067.1, on the reverse strand, counting down.
AGACCTTTTCACGCGCCGGAATGCTGAACAAGGGGGACGGTTCACGAGTGGATTGGTCAAACGCCGTAGAGATCGGCAGGCCCGGATTCAAGGGTGCACATCCTGCGATAGCCACGAATGGTACGGTGGCCTTGGCAACTTGGGCCAGTGGAACAACTCTCTTCTGGTCCATAGCTCCTGTGCGCTGACGCCAACTGGAGTCCGGGCGAACGCGACGCATTAAAAACTGCGTTCCTCGCCTCCGCTAAACAGGCTTTACGAAGTCTTGTTGGCGGAGGTAGTTCAGGTACTCTTTCGCTGCCGTGTGATGTCACTTATGTATCGGTCGCGCCGTTGTAAAGACGATATTGTTATCGCTTGATGGGACAAGCCAATGCCCTACGCAGCACGCTCACGATGAACCAAGGGAGCTATTACAGCGACACGACGGTGTCACAGGCGGATCAGGCGAGCACGGCAGCGTTCATCAATGCGTTTCGACCGGATCAGACGTACAACGTATTCCTGCTCTTCGCAACAAACTCAACGAAGCAGACCTGTAGTTTTACCTTGGAACAGGTCTGTCTCAGAGCGATGCACAGAGCGCGATCATTCCGGCGTGTGTCATGACTCCGGACAATACTTTCCCCTTTAAAGACTATCCGGGTAGCCCCTGGGCAACATTGCAGAGCTACGATAGCTCGACCGGTCTTGCGACGGTCACGTTTTTGGAGCCATTCGGCGCGGCTGAGGTTTAGATTGGCTCCTGCGTATTGTCCAGCTTTTCTGGCGAGGCGCAGCCGGGCTGGGAGCGGCCCTTCCATTGAGAGTAATTCCTAGACGTCGATGTAAGAGAGTACTCTGCCTCACGGTTGAGGAGCGGGGAACACGCCCGCTAGTACTCCGGGATTTCGGTTTAGTTCCTCTGCGCCTTCCAAGGTGCGTGCTGCCCATGAACGCCATACATACCCGACATCCCGTCGGGAGTGGCGTCGCCCCGAAAGGTGAGTACGTCGTGTGTATCTGTACTGAATTCAAGATGGTTCCCGTTAATCCAACCCTGCAAGTGACCTTTCTGATGCGGTCCATGAAAGGTGCCAGAAAGGATACTGCCGTCCTGGCTGATCTGAACCTGCTTCAGCGAACTGCCGGGCTGGTTGACATTGTATGCGTAGATGGTCCAGTTGCCGCTGATGTTTGTAGCTTGCATGGCGGGAGCAGAGGCAGGCGTTGTAACGGGAGGAGCTTGAGGTCCCGGATGCGGCGGGGCTGTTTCGCCCTGGTTGCCATCCGCCTGGTCAGCTGCGAGCCCAATCTCCTTGCTTTCTTGCGTGAGCAATTTCTTCGCCCGTTGCGCATGACCCCCGAGGCGCGAATCGTTGTCGCGCTGCGCTTCGCCGATGCGGGCATACGCCTGCACCAATTCGTCCTGGGCAGCTGCGAGGTTGCCATGGCGAGACGCGTCGACGGTGACGGACGGAGCCTGAGCCTGCGACACCGCACAGCATATGGCAGCACAGCCCAGCACGGTGATGAGGTTATGTCGATACATGATGTTGTCCTTTCGAAAAACAGAGTTGAGCGTTGTGCGTCGGTAGCCTTTAATCCCAGACAGCCATAATGATTTGGCTTTTCTCGTTCAGCAAGAGAGTCATCCTATTCGGGTCGGAGTCGAAGCGGCCGATCCCGTCGCTCTCGCGAATCACACGAAGGTTACGCGGCAGCTCCTCTTCAAAGACCAAAGCAGAAGTGCCCACGGGGACGGCCTGTCCCTTGGCGACAAAGAGCTTGCCTTGGCAGTCCGCACAGTCTTTCGGCGGAGCAGTAGAGGCCTCATAGCCCGGTAATGTGTGAAGCACCACACGATTCGACGCCCCGTGTACGCGCACATCTTTGAATGGATGACCCGGCTCAATCGTGAACACTGCTTCAACTTCCGGGTGTGATGGCGGGCTTGCTGCTCTGGGCCAAAATACAGGCGGTGAGCATCAGCTTTGTAGAAAGAAGAACTAAGAACTTAGCTTTGGTGTGCATGATTCCTCCTTGTTGTTGTGTTGGTGCGACCGTTGTCGTTCTTGTGTCTTACGCGTAGGTAGGGACCTGCTGTTCGGCCTGCATGTTGGCAGCAAGCGAGTGCTCCATCTGGGCGAAGGCCGAGAGGATCAGGTTTGCGGGCGTGATCTGCACCAGGTTGCAGAACGAGGTCTGTGTGCTGGCGAAGGGTGCCGTTTTCGGAGAGCTTGTTCACCGGGGCACCTCCCCCGCAGAGGGAGAAGTAACCGCACTCCTGTCGGCAGGCCTCCACTCCCGCCTGAATATCGTCGACCATCGCCTTCATAGCAGGGCTATGTAGCATCTGTTCGAGCGTATGTGTGTGCACGTTCCCGACAAGGAAATCGTGATAACGCTCGTTTCGGTAGCCGAGCAGTTCCGGCGAAAACGTCCCCACATCGCCCTTGCAGTCGACGTTGAGCATCGCCAGCGGTTCCACCTGGTCGTTGCCGACCTTCGCCTCCTCCGGTCGAAAGATGCGCGTGATCAACCCATCGATCTCACGGATGAAGTCGATGCCCGGATTTTGCCGCGACAACGTCCAGAAGCGCTGAAGAAACTGTTGAAACTGCACCCCTACGGCAGCCCGTCCCTGCAGCATCAACTCCGAGATGTGATCGCCTTCGGATTCCTCCACAGTTGAAGCACACGTCCTTGTTTTCTTCTTCGAGATAGAACGCGTGTAGCTCTTCCGGCTTACTCAGCGCTTCCTTTGAAAGTACCGAAATCGCGT
>CAXTGN010000067.1:1047-6895 GCA_964243455.1 uncultured Acidobacteriaceae bacterium | reverse complement strand
GAATAGGGATGCCTTCGGCTTGCAACAGGCGGGCCCCGCGTACGGCAGCATTAAAGGTTCCCTTTCCAGAACGCGTGACCCGGTTCGCGTCGTGGATGTCGCGCGGCCCAGCGATACTGACGCCCACGCCGACGTCCCAGCGCCGAATCAGGTCGCACCATTCCTTCGTTAGCAGCGTTCCATTGGTCTGAAACGAGTGACGGATCGACACATAGACCGGGCGAAGACGCTCGATAGCCTGGAAAGCTGTCTCGTAATAGGAGACAGGTAGAACTAGCGCTTCACCGGCATGCCAGATCACGGTAATCTGCACTCCTGCATAGGGGGACGAAGACTCGGCGGAACGCGGTCTCGATGGTGTCCAAGCTCATGGTCGATACGTCATCGCGGGTCGGGAGATAGCAGTACTTGCAACGTATGTTGCAGAACGGGGTTGGCTGCAAAACGATTATGCGGACGCGGGTGTGGGTGCGAAGCATGGAGTTCTCATTCCGTATCGAAACAGACGTAGCTACCAGTTGAGCCAAAAGTTGTGCCAGCCGTTATGCTAGCCTCCGTTGCCCCATCCTCCATTGTGCCAACCGCCATTGCCCCAATTTCGCCAGCCTCCGTTGTGCCGGCCCAGGCCCCCGCCGAAATTGAGCCATTCCGCCAAGGTCAGCAGGGCGCCGTTAGCACCTGTAATCGTTTCGTCCGCGCAGCGGTGGAGTGTAGCGGACACTGCTTGGCGGATCTCAGTGAGACGTTCCGAGACGGAGCCGTTCGGCGCGGTGTGCTCCATGGCGTGGATCTGGGTCATCGCTAGCGCAGACGAGATGCCGATCACGCCGGTAGGAACGAATAATGCTAGAGCTGTCGAGGTGCGCTTCGGTGCGCTCATAGTGTTCTCCTTAACCGCGATACTAGGGATTACGAAGAAAGAGGATATGAGTGTGGCTACACTGCCTTGAGTGTGGCGCTACATGCACCAGGTGTGTGGTCCCGCATGCATCTCTAGCACCGGTTGTATGCACCTTATGGCCGCATTACAATCCCGGCATGTTCGGAATCTCGAGAGGCACCTGTGAGGCAAGCGGCGGGACGATGCGCTGGTCTGCCGCAGGTTCGGCCTGCATATCCTTCCTTCTCGCCGTGCTCACGGTTCGTTCTGCCGAGGCGCAATATCGCTTCACGCAATGGACCGCGGATTCAGGCCTCCCTCAAAACAGTGTGCGTGGTCTGGTGCAGACCCCCGATGGCTTCCTGTGGGTCGCCACGCTCAACGGCATTGCGCGTTTTGACGGAGTGCGCTTCCAGGTATTTGACAAGAGCACCACACCGGGGATCAGTTCCAGCCGCTTCGCTGCAATGGTGGGTGGTGCCGGTGCGGACCTATGGATGCTTAGTGAGGACAGCAATGTTGTTCATTTCCATGAGGGTGCCTTCGCCACACTCAGTGAACCCGCCGGTGTGCGGCCACACTCTGTGGGGGGAATCACTGCTGATGGAGACGGGGCTGTGTGGATCGAATCCGATGGCATGGTCCTACGCTGGAATCAATTGAATCGGCGCTTCGAGCGTGAGTCGTTCAGTAGCGCAGATCTTCACTTTCAGCCACTGTGGTGGATAGGAACAGGGTTTTGGGCGCGAGTCGGAAACGAAATTCTCTGCTTCAATCGAGGCCAACTTAAGACCTTTGCCATGCCAATTCACATCGATGCCAGACAGATCCGTGGTGTCGCAGGCAACGCAAATGGACAGACCTGGATAGCCACGACCGATGGACGAATCGGTCGCCTAAGTAGTACACCAGCCAAGCTAAGCTATCGGGCAGACAGTTTCGTATTGTCTGGCCCTGTCGGTGCAAACTGGAAATTGGAAATATCCCCAAGCCGCTTCGAACGGAGGATTCATATTCCAATCGGTGGTGTTGATCACAGTATTGCCTTGAATGTCGGTAAGACAGACAACGAAGGTAACGTTTGGGTTGGATCTGAGGGTGACGGTCTCTTCCGGATCCAGAAACAATACATAACTGTTCTCTCGAGCGACGAGGGGCTCGCGAGCAACAACGTGTATCCCGTCTTCCGCTCGCGTTCTGGTGACATGTGGGCTGGAAGCTGGCCAGGCGGCCTGTCTCAGATACGGAACGGCAGAGTCATACGAACTTTTGGGAGAGCCCAGGGGCTTACGGATCTGGTTACATCGCTTGCCGAAGATCATAACGGCACCCTTTGGATCGGCACGCATGGCGGTGTAAGAGTGTTGGTCGGCGGACGCATCTCAAAGCCCGCTTTGTCGATGACCCCCCAAATAGCTATCCAGGTCACACATCAAGCTCCCGATGGGGCGATGCTCTTCGGAACGCCTCAAGGCCTGATCATGGTGTCAAAAGCCAACGCGCGCCATCTCACAACTCAAGACGGATTAGCTACAGATGACGTGCGCGTCATCCTGACAGATCGGATTGGAGATCTGTGGATCGCTGGTTATGGAGGGTTGACTAGGATCCACGATGGGAAGTTCACGCGCTGGACCGAGAGGGATGGATTACCCAGCAACAACATTCGCTCCATCATGGAGGACTCTTCCGGCTCCATCTGGATCGGCACCTACGATGGAGGTCTCGGCTGGTTCCGAGAAGGGCGTTGGGTCACGTTCAATAAGCAGCGTGGTCTGTTCGACAACGGCGCCTTCCAGATTTTGGAGGACAAGAACCAGCGGCTCTGGATCAGCTCGAACCGAGGACTGTATCGTGTCGACCGCGATCAGCTTGCGGCGGTTGCGGATGGACGAGAGTCTCTAGTCACCCCCATCGCCTATGGTCGTGCGGACGGGATGCTTAGTGCGGAATGCAATGGAGGCCTCTGGCCAGCGGGAGCTGAAGACGCCCAGGGTTCCCTCTGGTTCCCTACACAAATGGGCATCGCAATTGTTGATCCTAATCGTGTCCGGGTAGTGAGTCAGCCCCCTAAGGTCGCTATCGAAGGTTTCAAAGTGGACCGGAAAGAGGGACCGGCTTCCGAGGCAGCCATCCTGAGTCCGCGACAAACCGATGTAGAAATTAACTACACCGCGCTTAGCTTCACAAAGCCGGATCAAATCACCTTTCGATACAAGCTCGACGGAGTTGACGAGACGTGGCAGCAAGTCGGTCTCAGACGCACGGCGTACTATACGCATTTACCGCCCGGCCATTACGCCTTTCGCGTCTCCGCGCGCAACAGTGATGGGGTTCGGAGCGTTGACGATGCGGTGTTGCGAGTCATTGTTGTCCCACCGTTCTATCGACGCTCCTGGTTTCTATCACTTGCTGCCGCGCTCACTGCTCTGGTTCTTTGGAGCTTGTGGAACTACCGCCTCGTGCAGCTAAAACGGGCCCAAATGCGTCAGCAGAACTTCTCTCGTGAACTGATTGCTTCGCAAGAAGGCGAACGCAGGCGCATAGCTGCCGAGTTGCACGATAGCCTTGGCCAGCGGCTGATCGTAATTAACAATCTTGCGATGTTTCTGTTGCGTTCCAAAGGGAAGGTCCGCACCGAAGAAGAGAAACGCGAGACAGTGGAGGAGATCAGCGGAGAGGCATCGGCGGCGATTGAGGAGACGCGCGCGATCTCGTATGCGTTGCGACCCTTCCAACTCGATCGTCTTGGCTTAACCCGGGCCATTCAGGCCCTCTGCAACACCGTGACGCGGGCTTCAGAGATCAGCGTGCGCACCGATTTGGCGGATTTCGATGACGTCTTTCCGGAAGACCTTCGCATCAATGTCTACCGTATCGTGCAAGAGGGGCTCAGCAATGTTGTAAAGCACTCCGGTGCTAAGTTTGCTACCGTGACAGCACGCCGAACCCTGGATTACGTCACCCTGACGATCCACGATGATGGTCGTGGCATTACCTTCACACCGCATGGACCCGCCCCGGGCCCTGGAGGCTTCGGTATCACCGGGATGCGCGAACGCACCACCTTACTGGGCGGTTCATTTACCGTTCAAAGCAGTGCGGCAGCTGGTACTCTATTGACGATCCAATTGCCCGTGACAGCGAGTACACCCCGTGATCGTGGTCGAAATGATTAGCGTTCTCCTCGCCGACGATCATCCCGTGGTGCGTCGCGGTCTCAAGGTGACAATCGAAGAGGATGAGGGGCTTCGCGTTATCGCGGAGGCTGCTGATGGCATCGATGCGTTGCAGAAGATTGTGGCACACAATCCGGCGGTTGCCATCCTCGACATCGATATGCCCGGGTTGAACGGATTGGGTATAGCACGTGAGCTAACGAATAAGGCTGTCACGACACGCATTATTTTCATGACGTTCCATGCTGATGAAGACTTGATGCGGGCCGCTATGGACGCCGGCGGCAGAGGCTACCTGTTGAAGGGCAGTGAGACGGAGGAGGTCTGCGCTGCAATTCATGCGGTGGATGCCGGCAGGACGTACATCGGTTCCACGATGGCAGCGGTTCTGCTGAACCGGCAGTCTGAAATGCCCGGCACCTCCCTGAATCTGAAGGTTCTAACGCAGGCGGAGAAGAAAATCCTTCGACTCATTGCGGACGGCCTCTCCAGCAAGGAAATTGGCGAGGAACTCGGCATCCATTACCGAACTGTGGAGAACCATCGCACGAACATGTGTCGCAAGCTGGAGATTGAAGGGGCGAACGCCCTCGCCCGCTTTGCCTTGCAGCACCGCGCAGCCTTGCAAGATCGGCTGCACTAGCCCTCTTCGAAAGGAACTAAGTACAGGCAAACTGAATGACTGCTTCGAGGTCCATAAGATTGTTTTTCAGGGCGTACGCGCAGGCGCCAGATTCGCGCGCAGCACCGCGCAGTTCGTCATCGTCGTAGTCGGTCACAATGACGATGCGAGCGTGGGGATATCGTTGAAGCAACTGGCGTGTCGCCGTCAGGCCATCCATGCGTGGCATCTTTACATCCATCAAGACCACGTCCGGGCGATGCGTTTCGTAAGCTTCCAACGCATCCGCACCGTCTTCCCGCTCCACGGTTTCTTCTGCAAGATCGGCGATCGCTCTACGGATCAGTTTACGAACGGTCGGGTTATCTTCCACGATCAGAATCTTCATTTTGCTGCGTTTTCCTGCCTTCACTTCAGTGTTGACCCGATGCTACGAAAGCCTGAAACATATTAGGAATCCGTATCGCTACATAACAGACGCATGTGTTAATACCAGGGACTCCGTGTGGCTCTACACGGTTCTTCGTCACGTGGAACCGCGGCGGCTCAACCAATCGTTGAGGACATTTGGACGACACTGAAGTCTGTCAAGCGCATGATCCGCTTACCGAGCGTGAACCGATCATCCAGGCGCTCTTGATTCTCCAGGCTCGGAGACAAGCGCGTATTCAGGACTTCGAAGGGCATCTCCCGATGATCATGTGGGCTTCCTGCTCTTTGGCGGCGCTGTCGTGGTCGCGTCCTCCTGCCTGCTTGGTAATGAAAGACAATGGGTTCACTGCCTTCATGTCAGCTCCCTTACTTCACTCATCACCGTCACTCTGCTTGCAAGTTCGCAAGTTTGACCGACCGTTTGATGCGCTACCCGCGTGGATGCAGCGGCTTTCCGTGCCGTGGAGCGCGAAACTCAGCCGTTATCTCAACATCGTTAGGATTTAGGCTTACGCATGCGAATGTAAGGAACGATCGCATTCCCGGCGTTATGTGACAAGACAGTTGACAGTGCCGTTGGTGCCGAGTGATCTTCATCTCTGAGCTGCGGTGTTTCAGCACTCATAGCTATGAGTTGCTGCGGAACCTCGAGACGCTCGATCGGCCCATGTACAGTGCCAAGGGTACGCGAATGGATTTCCCCCTGTTTGAACATCACGGCGTGCAAACCTTAAA
>CAXTGN010000067.1:0-1037 GCA_964243455.1 uncultured Acidobacteriaceae bacterium | reverse complement strand
CTGAGTTCTCCCATGCTGAGCCGTTGCAGAGCTCTCACCCCAAGTCGGTTCTATCGACTTGGCAGTGAAATGGTGGCCATCGCGTCAGGATCGTCACGGAGCTTGAGATAAATATTGGATCGGTCGCGGGGAGCTGGAACGGCCAAGCTTTCTTCATCGAAGCCGATTGGTACCTCGACGGTGTCTATAAACTCTCTTGAGCTTGCGAACGACTGCGCAAAGAAGAGGTGCACGCCACTCACTATGCAAGTCGGCAGACCGGCCCCGGTGCAGCGAATGGCAGTCACCTGCGGCGTCCGGATGAGGGTGCCGAGCGGGTTCCAATCGCCAGCGCTTCCATCCTGGGCCACTGGACGCATCCGAAGCTTGCCAAAGGCGGACTCGCCGAAGACTTTCGACGGGTTAAAGGCAGCCACCGCGGTTTGCTCGTCTTGGAGAATGAGAGCGCCATTGTCAATAGAGAGCAGCGTACGTTCGGTTCCGTCCACAGTGGCGACTTCGATCGAGAGCGCGCGCGGGTATGCTCCGACGCTCTGCACCACAAAGGTAAGGGTGCTGCTAAGCGGGAAAGCGTTCTTCCCGATCAACCGCACCGGCATGTTGCCCTTAGCGGGCGAAGGAACGGCGTCTACGGACACCAGCTTGACCTCAGGACGGGGTGACTCCGTGATGACCCCAACATTTAGCTTTCGGCCATCCCGGAGCGTCACCACAGCTTGGGAGCCACCTCGCAGGGAAACGGCAGATTTCGTTCGGAGATTCAAGGTCCCGTCTGCGTTGCCTGAAGCATCCGGAAAGAAAGTTTGATCAAGAATTCGTACCGACAGGACAGCAGCCAGTCCCTGCCCTGTAAGGACGGCTGCCTTGTCTCCGATGTGGACCTTAACATCAGTGACGCGGAAAGTGTCGGAATAGGCGACAAACGGGATGCTCGTCGTCGAACCGCCGTACTGCTCGATAGTCAGGGTGTATGGTCCGGGGTCCATACCCCTCATGGAGAAGGTCACATTCAGGAGATGGCTTTGACCTTCGGATGG
>CAXTGN010000066.1:13682-15070 GCA_964243455.1 uncultured Acidobacteriaceae bacterium | reverse complement strand
CTTCTGAACGGCGTGCTGGATGCCACAGGGTTTCTGAGTGGCAACGGCAACAACGGCGTGGGCAACGCGTTGGGGAGTGCAGACTGCAGCAGCGGATGCGAGGTGTCGCTGAGCCAGACCTATGCGGGCGCGGATGGTGTGCCACTGGGGGGCCTGCCCGCGAAGACGCACGTTGCGGATCACAGGGGCGGAGCGAAGTTTGAAATGTTTCAGGATCCGTTGCCTTCGATGAGCACATCGGCGACCGGAAGCTCGCTGATGCAGGTCACGACGCGGACGGCGCAGCAGAGCTTTGCCCTGAAGCCGACCACAGGCGCCAACAGCATTGTGATGAGCCTGACCCACAACGTGGTGACGGGAGGATCGAACCAGTTCCCGGCGGATGCCGAGGCGGTTCCGTACAGCAAGAGCAACTACGGCATTTTGGGCATGGTGGGTAACTACTACACGCAGGGTCAGCATGTGCAGGTTGGCTCGGAGGTGAATTGCTATGCCGTGGGCGACTGCCTGGCGGGCGGGCAGTTCATTCGCAGCTCGGGCGGATACCGGGATGAGGCGGATGAAGGAGCACATCCCTTTGATCTGCAGCTGGCAGAGGACTCGCGTGTGTTTCAGGGCACCTGCGGTTCAGGGTGCACGACGGGGTCGACGAATGTGCAGGTAAGCGTGACGGCGAACGCGGGCACCCAGGGCGATGGCCGTTTTCTGATGGATAAGAACCCGAGCAAGGTGATTTCGACTGGAACGATTACGGGGACCGGTGGGGATTACCTGCCTATCGTGAACTTCAGCGGGACGCAGTTTCCTGTGAGCGTCCAGATGTTGACCGGGGCAGTAGCTTTGTCCCAGGCCGGGAACCTGGCACCTGGAACGGTGACCCTGCCCATCATCACAAACGGGCTGGCCAGCGAATACGCCACGAGCACGGCGGCGTTGCAGGCAAGCAGCGGTGTGGCTTGTGTGGCGGACCAGGGATCGTTTCCGAACTTTGAGACGGCGAAGTATACGGTGGTCGATGCGACGCACCTGCAGCTGACGCTGAACAAGGTGCATAAGAGTGGGGCGATTGTGGCCGTGGGTGGGCTCTGCGGCTACGGTCTGGAGCAGGTCGCCGACACGCAGGTGCTGGGGTCGTCCTCGGTGCGGCAGATTTTTCCTGTAGTCGGATCGCCCAGCGCAGGCCAGATTCTGTATGCTCCGTCGCTAACACCGGTGGCGGGAGACAGCGGGGGAGCGAGCACGAGCGGGTTTCTCAATGTATCGGCCGGGGTGACGAGCGCGACGCGGAGCGGCAACGTGGTGACGCTGACGCTGAACCAGAACCTGTCCGACGATCTGAACGGGCTGAATGTAACCGTGAGCGGGATGGCGGATGCGAGTTATAACGG
>CAXTGN010000066.1:11806-13672 GCA_964243455.1 uncultured Acidobacteriaceae bacterium | reverse complement strand
CGCCCTGCGCTTCCACCCTGACGTACACGGCAAACGGCGCGGATGGAAGCAGCGGGGGTGGCACGATCAGCTTCTTGAATGGAAGCTATGCCCTGTATCCGATGGCCGAAGTGCTGAATGTATATGACCCGAGCACAGCAAGCGTGGATGGAACGTTTACCCTGGCGGCCAACACGGTGCCGTGGTCAGCGGGTGATGCGGTAGAGGAGCCACACTACTTCCAGCAGTCGACCTATCCGGACATGGAGTACGTCACGCAGTATGTGCCGCGTCCGACGTCGTATTCGGCGGCAGGCAAGATGTACCAGGGGCAGATAGGACCAGGAGCCCGCGGGTGGAGCGTGATGAACGCTGTTCCCGCAAGCAACTACGTGGGCGCGGGTGGAACCCACCAGGTTCCTGACTCTGCGTTTCTATCGTCCGGGGCGTGGCGGAACTCGGTCGAGGTGGATGCAGGCACGGAGGCGGTGCTGCGGGTGCATTGCAATTTGAATACATGCAGCCGATGGGATTCGGGCTATGCCCTGTTTGCCATGGACCGGAACGGGGGCGTGGAGGATTTTCTGAGCTACGCGCCGCAGAACAGCACGGCCTCGTGGCTGCTGGGAGGGACGTACTATACGTTCTCGCCGACTGCCTTTACGGCGGCGAATATCGTGACCTCTTCGCTCAAGACGGGCTTTAACGGCAATGCGCAGATTGCATCGGGCGGCACTGCCGGATACAGCAATTTCACCCTGAACGGGGACAACAACGATGGAACACGGCTGGGCTTTATCGGCGGTGGCGTGGGTGACCCCAATCTGTTTCTTGATGTTCCGGACGGTGGGCGCTTTATCTTTCGGGAGGGGAACGGTGCCCAGGCCAGCCTGCTGGGAGCGAGCGGCTTTTCGACGCCCAGCGTAACGACCCCGAAGCTGGGGTCCGGCGTGGCCGGCAATACCGATCTGGTCGGGGTACTACAGGTCGCAAACGGCAATACAGCTTCCGCGAGCTACAGCTTTGCTGGTCCATACGGGTCTGCCCCTGTATGTACCGTGCAGCCGCAGAACGCGACACCGGCGGCGGTACAGGCGCTGAACGGCTATGTGGCACAGGTGACCGCGAATACATTGAGTGTCAATGTGGGAGCTGCGCCAGGCGGCCCTGTGACGTTCGGTTACCTGTGCGTTGCGCGTAACTGAAGCGGAGATGTTTCGTGATGCAGGCGCTGGGGCCAACTCAGCGCCTGCATGCTTCCGCGTGGGTGTTGGCTGAAAAGAATTCCACTGGGCTTACCTAAGCCCTGAAGGGCAGGGCCTGTGGGCAGGAGAGAAGATACGTTTGCAGCGCTGTTCGGTCTGGGCAAGTATCTTGACCATCGCGAAAAGGCGATCGAGCTTAGCGAGAAGCTGTTGCGCATTCGGGACAGAAACGGGCGGGTGCGGCCCCTGGTCGCGAACATGGCGCAGAGGCGGTTTGAGCAAACTCGAGGACGTCAGAACATCGTTTTGAAGGCTCGCCAGATGGGGATTACGACCTGGGTGGCGGGCCGGTTCTTTCTGCGGACGGCTTTGACTCCGGGAGCGACGACGCTCCTGGTCGCGCACAACCGCGAGGCGGCAGAGAACCTCTTCGGCATTGTGAGGCGGATGTGGGAGACGTTGCCCGAGGAGGTGCGCGAGAGTGAGTTGCGCTTGAGCCGATGCAATGCGGGCGAGATCGTCTTTGCGGGGACCCGAAGCGAGTTCCGGGTGGCCAGTGCCGCGGATGCGAATGCCGGGCGGGGGCTGAGCCTGCAGAATCTGCACTGCAGCGAGGTAAGCCGATGGCCCGGGGATGCGGGGGCGACGCTGGCCGGCCTGCGCGCGGCGCTAGCACCCGATG
>CAXTGN010000066.1:10712-11796 GCA_964243455.1 uncultured Acidobacteriaceae bacterium | reverse complement strand
GGGAGCTGGTGTTGGAGAGTACGCCGACGGGAGCGTATGGCGCGTTCTACGAAGCGTGGAACGGCGCGGTGGATGCTCGCGATGAGGAAGGCGGAGCTGTCGGGTCCAGAGATCAAATGGTTCGCAGGGACCTGGAGGATGGGCTGGTGCGGCATTTTATGCCGTGGTGGATGGAAACGACGTATGTCGCCCCAGGCGTCCGGCCGGAGGAGATGACCGGGGAGGAACGGGCGCTGGCGGAGCGGCATGGCTTAAGCGCGGAACAGATCGGGTTCCGCCGCGGACTGGAGAGAAGCTACGGTGGTTTGCGCACACAGGAGTTTGCGGAGGGCGCGGAGACGTGCTTTCGCGCGACCGGGTCGTGCTGCTTCGAGTTGGAGGTCCTTGAGCGCAGGATGGGCGAGGTAGGCGAGCCCATTTCTCGACGAAGGAACGGGGCTTTGCTGGAATGGCTGCCTCCTGTTCCAGGGCGGCGGTACGTGGTTGCAGCCGACACGGCCGGTGGAGGAGCGGAGGGAGATTTCGCGGCGGTGCAGGTCATCGATCTGCTGACAGGCATGCAGTGCGCCGAGGTGCAGGAAAGACTGCGACCCGCAGCCCTGGCGGCGCTGTGCGCCGATCTAGCCAAGGTGTACGGAGATGCCCTGGTGGCCGTGGAACGTAACAACCATGGGGCGGCTGTGCTGGCGTTGCTGGAGACGCAGCCGGGGACACGGATGTACCGGCAGAACGGACAGGCGGGGTGGTTGACCTCGGCGGCAAGCAAGTCGGACATGGTCGGGCGGCTGGGTACGCTGCTGGGGCAGACGCCGGAGCGCTTCTTCAGCAGGCGATTCTTAGGGGAGTGCCGGACGTTTGTGTCGGATGAGCACGGACGTGCCGGTGCGGTCGCAGGAGCCCACGATGACCTGGTGATGGCGATGGCTGTGGGGCAGGCCGTGCGGGCGGAAGAGCTTGAGAGAACGGGATCCCGGGCGTGAACGTGCGCGTGGTTTGGGGCGGGAAGAAAGTTCAAAGTTTCGTGCGTGGAGATTGCGTGTAATTAGCATCGATTTTGTTAGGGTAGTTCTTAGGAGCAAGGGTT
>CAXTGN010000066.1:0-10702 GCA_964243455.1 uncultured Acidobacteriaceae bacterium | reverse complement strand
CAATTACCGCCCTTTGCAGTAGTTTAGGTACTAGGAGCAAAGGGTGGCAGTTCTGGCGGTGCAGACGATACGGCGCATGCGCGGCGGGGCGCAGAGTCAGTTGATGCTGGGAGCCGACGGGGCGCTCTGGGTGGTGAAGTTTCGGAACAATCCGCAAGGCGAACGGGTGCTGGCAAATGAGTTGCTGGCGACGCGGATTGCCGAGGCGGTGGGGCTCGCAGTACCCAAGAGCGATGTGGTGGAAGTGAGCGAGTGGCTGACGCTGAACAGCCCTGAGATGCAGCTGGATCTTGGGCGTGGCGTCCGGGCGCGATGCGAGGCGGGGTTGCAGTTCGGCAGCCGCTTTGTCGGCGGCCTGATGCCGGGGCAGGTGGTGGACTACCTGCCCGAGGCGCAGTTGCAGGATGTGCGGAACCTCGGCGAGTTTGCAGGCATGCTGGCGGTAGACAAGTGGACGGGCAACTGCAACGGGCGGCAAGCCGTGTTTGAACGCAAGGCGCGAGAACGGAAGTACAGGGCAATCTTTATCGATCAGGGCTTCTGCTTCAATGCGGGCGAGTGGAGCTTTCCGGATGTTCCGCTACGGGGTGTGTTCCCGCGCAACCTGGTGTATGCGCAGATAACGGGGTGGGAGAGCTTTGAGCCTTGGCTGAGCCGGATCGAGGCGTTTCGGGGAGAGACGCTGGGGACGATCGCCGAGGAGGTGCCGCCGGTTTGGTACGGCGGGGATCCGGGCGCGCTGGAAGGGTTGCTGCAGCAGTTGTTGGCGAGGCGGGGCAAGGTTCGCGACCTGATTGCGGCGTTTCGCGATTCTGGACGGGAGCCATTCCCAAAATGGAACTCGCGGAAGAGCGCGGTTGTAAAACGAACCTTTGAAACGGTGGAAAGTGCGTCCAAACTGGTGATGTAGGGGTGCGGGGCTGATGGATCGAGTGCGGTGTGAGTTTGCGCTGATCCGGTATGTGCCGGACCCGGTGAAGGGCGAGTTCACGAATATCGGGGTGGTGTTGCGCGACGCCATGGAGGCAGGCGCGGCCACGGTGCGGTTTACGCGCGACTGGCGCCGGGTGCGGTGTCTCGATCCGGAGGCCGATACGGAGATGCTGGAGTCGCTGGAAGGCGAGATCGCGCAGAGGCGGTTGCTCGGCGTTCAGGATGCGAAGCCGGTGCTGGAGGTGCTTCAGGACTCGTTGAGCAACAGTGTGCAGATTACCGCGATGCAGGGAACGCTGGCGGAGAGCCTGCCTGCCGGGATGGAGCAACTGCTGCGGATGTACGTGGAGCCGCTGCAGGTAGGCGGAAGGGCGCGCAGGGTGAGTGGACGGGCGGCGATCGCAGGGCGGATGCGGGATGAGTTCGCGCGCGCCGGTGTGTGGGACCTGATGCGGAAGCGCGTGGCAGCGAGCGAGTACACGCGGATTGGGGATCCGCTGAAGCTGGATTGCGGGTACAGGAACGGCCGGGTGCGGCTGTTTCATGCTGTGTCGCTGGAGAACGATGCGGAGCTGGCAAAGGGCCTGGCGTACTCCCTTGGCGGGCTGCGCGACGGTGTAACTCGGGTGGAGGGGTTGGACCTGGAGTTGACCGCAATTGTGGAGCCTGTGTCGGCTGTGAGTGACGGGGATCAGTACCAGTTTGGTGTGGGTGTGATGGAGAGCGCGGGACTGCGAGTGCTCACCCTGGCCGATCTTGGCAGGGTAGCTGAGGCGGCGCGGCGGGATTTGCGGGTTTAGGTTGATGTTTGTGGGTTATGCGGATGCGGGATCACAGCAGATTTTCCGCTCGGAATGACAAGCGAGAGAGAAGGCTGGTGATGGCGGCCTAGCTTGTTTCTTGGTTGATGAAGAGCTATGAGCTATGAGGTTGTGAGCTAAGAGCTAAGAGCTAAGAGCTAAGAGCTAAGAGCTAAGAGCTAAGAGCTAAGAGCTGTTCGTTCAGTGTGGCGTGGCCGATGTGGGCTACGCCTTTTTTGTTTGCGCGCGACGCTCGGTCGCGGGAAGGAGAAGTGGATGGGATTGGGTGCGACGGTTGGGCGGTTATGGGAACGGCTGGCGGGGATGGAGGCGGCGGCCCCAGCAGAGGGCGTTGGGGAACGAAAGACGACCGCAGTGCCGGCTGTGCTGGGCCCTGGGAGTGTGTTTCTGCCCTTCCGTTCGCCCGGGATCACGAACATGCTGCCGAAGCCCACTGCGGCGAACCTGCGGCGACTAGCGGAAACGCCGGCGGCACGACGCGCGATCAACAGCATTAAAGATCGGATCGCCTGCATGGAATGGCGCGTGGAAGCGCGGCCGGGTGCGGGCGCTGATGAGCGTGGGGATCGGGCCGAGCGGGCAGCACGGCTGACAGCGGCGCTTGCGCTGCCGAATGGAGCGGACAGCTTCAGAACGCTGATTGAGCCTGTTATTGAAGACACGCTGGTGGGCGGCTTTGGCGCGATCGAGGTGGAGCTTGGGGATGCGGGGAGGCCAGTGCGGTTGTACCCGGTAGATGGGGCGACGATCCAGGTGAATCCGGAGTGGGACGGCGACGCGCAGACCCCACGTTATGCCCAGGTGACCGGCAAGCCAGGCATCGACGGGCGGACGCCGTTGCTGGATCGGGAGCTGCTGTACCTGCGGCTCAATCCGCGATCGCACAGCGTGTTTGGGCTGGGCAAGATGGAGGTCGCGTTTGAGGCGATCAACGGGTTTCTGAGCGCGCAGAAGTATGCGAGTCAACTGGCTTCGAACGGAACGGTGCAGTATGCACTGTGGTTGAAGGACCGCACGCCGGAACAGCATGAACGGTTGACGCGGTGGTGGCAAGACGAGGTGGAGGGCTCGGGACACGTGCCGGTGTTGAGCTCGGAGGAGCCGCCGCAGGTCATCCGGCTAGCGCAGGGATCGGATGCTGAGCTGCGTTTGAACTGGCAACAGTTTCAGCTCACGATGATCGCGAACGCCTTCGATCTGCCCCCGATGTTGCTGGGGGTGACGCACGATGTGAACCGGTCCACGGCGCAGGAGCTGGCCGATGAGGCGTTTCAAAATGCGGTGGTGCCGCTGGCGAAGCTGGTGGCCGATGCGCTGACGCGCGATGTGATCGCGAAGGCACTGGGATGGACGGACCTGCGTTTCGTGTGGAGCGAACTGGAGAGCCGGGATGAGGCGACCGAGGTGAGCATTCAGATGCAATTGCTGAACGCGGGTGTGTTGAGCGTAGATGAGGTTCGTGCGATGCGCGGGCTCCCGGCGAGGGTTGATGTTCAGCCTTGAGCTATGAGCTTGTGAGCTTGAGTAAACGGATTTTGTCGCAACGTTGGGGAGGTGTGTTTGGAGAGAGCAACACTGAAGGGTCGCGAGGTGCGTTCGCTGCGGGCGATGGCGGTGGAGATGCCGGAGGTTGCAGGGCATCCGAATCGACTGCCGTTTGAGGGCTGCCTGACGCTGGTGGATGTGCCGAGCGATAAGGCACCGAGCGGAGCGCGGGGGCATCGGGTGGTGTTGACGCGCGCGGCGGCGGAGGCAGCCCTGCCGAGCCTGCTGGGCATGGCCGTGGACTACAAGGAGGGCTGGGATGGGCACGACGCACGGCAGAAGTGCGGGGTGATTACATCGGCCGAGTTGCAGGGGCAGCGTTTGCAGGTGAAGGGCTACCTGTATGCGAGAGACTTCCCGGAGATGGAAGCTAAGATCTCGGCTGGTGCGAGTTCCACAGCCTGCGAGATGGGCATGAGCTATGAACTGGCCGATGCCCATGTAGCGGATACCAAGGCCCAGGTGTGGACGGTGACGCGCGCGACGTTCACCGGGGCGGCCATCCTGCTTCGGGATAAGGCGGCGTATCGTGGCACCTCGTTTCGCGTGAGGCGCTGCAACGGACGGCAGAAGTAGGAAATGGCCGCAGCAAAGCTGTAAGAAGAGGTGAGAGGGTGATAGAAGAGCTTTTGGAACGGATGAACTCAGCGATTGCCGCGTTGGAACTGGCAGCGGAGCGGTTGAGCGAGCGCGAGGTGTCCCTGTCCGCCCAAGCGGATGAGCGCGTGGAACGCATTGTGGCCACCGTGGAAGGGCAGCGTGAGACGGAGCTTGCCCTGCGGTTAGAGGCAACGGAGGCCAAGCTTGCCGAAGCAGAGAGCAAGCTCGCCGAGCTTACCGCAGCGAGCTCAACCCAGGTGCAAGCTGGACGAAAGACGGCTGCGGTGGGGATGGTTGCGACGCTGGCGAAGCAGGGCATCTCCGCCGGCGCGCTGGAGGGGCTCGAGTCCGGACGGATGGGAGCCGGTGCGCTGGATGCTGCGCTGGCGTCCCTTTCGATTGAGCAGCGCTTTGCGGTAAAGGGCGAGATGATCCGAGCGGGCCTGCTCGGTTAAAGGACTCGACGCGGGATCCCGTGAGGTCCTGTCGAAGATGCAGACGTTCTCCGGAACGCCTGAAGAAGAGATTGCAAGGGGCACAGCTGAGGCTGTGCCCTTTGCTTTGCAAAGAAACACAGGAGAAGGAATGAATACGAAGTTTACGGACATCAATGCTACTGCTGATTACATCGGACCCGGCGCGATCGAAGTGCCCATGTACCAGAGCGAGATTCTCGACCTGGTTCGCCGTCGTGGACCGTTTGGACAGCGGATCAAGCAGGTTCCGGCCACCGGACATCCGTCGCGCTTCTTTGAGGAGACGGCGATTCCTTCGCCTGCAGCCTCTGCGGGTTTTATGGATCCGCGCAACATTGTGCCGCCGGTGGTGAGCCCCACCCGCGTGGAGCGCTCGGTGCCGCTGAAGGCCCTGGTCGCACAAATCAATTACAACCTGTTCGATCTGGAGCTGGGCAAGCAGCAGAGCCAGTTTGCGTATCTCCAGGCCAAGGATCTGGCCGATACCGTGGACGGTGTTCTGCGCACGCATGACATCGCGCTTTGGAATGGCACGGATACGAGCCTCAGCTCGCCGACGACGGCGCAGTACTTCGGCGCCTCGGCCCAGATTGCTTCAGGGGGCAACTCAACCACCATCGCGACCAACGAGAGCATTGTCGATGGACTGAAGTCGACCATCGCGCAGATGTTGTCGAACTCGAGCTTTGGCGTGCGGCCCACGGCGATCTATGCGAACCCGGTGCTGCTGGATCTGATCGATCGTGAGATGAAGACCGCGTACAACGTGGTGCTGAACACCAAGGCCATCGAGGGCGGGCTGACAGTGAAGACGCTTTCCACGCAGGCCGGCGACATTCCGCTGATTCCTGAGTGGACGCTTCCCTACACAGGGACCCCGGGTACCGGTTCCGCGGTGCTTCCGGCGTACATCGTTACCGAAGACCTGATTGAGTACCACTGGCTGGGCGATGCAAGCCCCCGTGTGTTCCAGCTGGGTGTGCCCGGTTCGCTGGCTTCGCAGTATGTGGTTGTGAAGTTCGGCGGCGTGGTGGTGAAGGGCGCGAACTACGCCCATTACCAGGTGCTTGTAAACCGCTAAAGCAGTCCCTGTGGCGAGAGGAGGGGCGGGCAATCCGCCCTCTCCGCTCAGCTCAGGGTGGGGTTTTACGCAGTGACTTAGCGAGATGATGGAGGGATGGATGGCGTATCTGGTGCCGTCGGAATATGTGGCGTATGGCTTGAGCGCAGATACGTCGGATGCATGGATTATGGCGGCGTCTTCGATGATCGAGGCTTACTGCCGGAGGGCGTCGTTGTTGAGCGCGACGTACACAGAGCGTTTGCGGGTCGACAGACTGCGTGACACGGCGCAGTTGACCTATGGACCTGCGCTGGGGCTTTCGGCGATCAAGGCACGGTATGCCCCATGTCGCGAACGGATCGCTGGTGGCCTGTTTGAGTATGCGCTTGCGTTTGGAACGCCTGGACAGTGGGTATCGATGGACGTGACCGCGGTGCAGCTCGATGCAGGGAGTGGAGAAATTCAGCTTCCATTCAACATGCTGGGGCTTCGTTATAGCGAGATCGAGGTGACGTACACGGCCGGTCTAGCGGCGGTGCCGGATGCGGTGAAGTTTGCCTGTGTGCAGATCGTGAAGAACGCACAGGCTACTCCTGGACTGAATGTGAAGTCGAGCAAGCTGGACACATTGCAAACGGAGTACTTCAGCGATTCCCTAATGGATACGCAGGTCAAAGCGTTGTTGCGGCCATTTGTAGCGGAGAGGATGGGATAACGATGGCGATGATCTCCAGCGAGGGCGTTGTTCGAGCGGCTCTCGCATCCATGTGCGCAAACGGCGGCTTCCAAGCGGTGCTTAGGATGCCGGGCCTCGCTGCGAGTGGAAGCGATGCCGAGCAGTTGGGGCTGGGAACGCCGCAGTTTGCGGATATACCGATAGGGCCTGTCGTTTGGCGCCGACTTGGAAGAGAGGACAGCTTGTTAGTGTGCGCACCCGCCGTGACGGCACTGATGGGATCACAAGCGGTGACGTCCGCTGAGAGTCTTTTCCAAAGTGCGGTGGGCGTGGTGGTGAATGGTGTGCTGTACCTGATCACGAGGAGCGAGACTCTGCTGGTAGCCGGGGAGCCTTGTGCTTACCGATTGAGCGTACAGGCACCGATCTGGGCATAGCGGCGGTACGGCAAGCAACGGGGTTGCCGTGCTGCACAGCCCGTTTTGATATCGCGCAAGAAGGAAAGTGAGGTACGCGTGCAGAACGCGAAAGATTCGTTTTATGAGGTCTTGCGAGCGCGGCTAGCGAGTTTGAATCCTGAACGCACGATTGCGGTGCGCGGCATCACTCGGCCTGCTGTGCTCGTCGATGAGAACGAGACGGCGAACGTGGCGGCGCAAACAGATTGCTTTCATCTGCGCTGGACGGCAGCCACCGTGACCGTGGAGGGCGATCTTCCACTGCTTGCGCTGGAGTGTGAGGTCAGCTATGCAACTGCGGGCAACGCCTGGAATGGTGGACTGGACCGTGGGAGAACTCTTGGAGCCATGGATGGCGAACTTCTGACAGTCGTGGGTACGTATCCGCAAAGTGCGAACAAGAACTCGTATGCGGCGCTTGCCCAAGGCGGAGCACCTATAGCGATGCAGAGCAGAATCTGGTGGAGTGACTTGACGCTTGGGCCGGGCAAGGTGTCGGCGGACCAGGTATCGCGCACAGCCACGATTCACGTGATGTGTTTTGAAGAGGCGGGGGAGTTGTGATGACGTCAGAGGTGATGGCACCTGCGATCAAGCGCGTGCGTGCTTTCTTTGCACCCGTAAATCGAGTGAATCAACGAGCGACGATCTTCGATCCCGCGCAGAGCGGTGACTTTTCGGTAGATGCGCCGCCAACCCCGTGGATCGATCTCGGTTGGATCTCTGCATTTGAACGTGCGAGTGAGACGGTGATCTCGCCCGTCAAAACGGGTGGGCCGGCGAGCACACAGATGCAGGTGCGAAGCGATTTTGAATGCTCTGTCGCGTTTCAGTTTGAGAGCTGGGGAAAGGTGCAGCTGTCGTTGGCTGCAGGAGCCCAACAGATGAATCTGCTGGCTGTGCAGAGCGGAGCAAGGGCCACAGGGTCTGGGGGCACGGCTGTTCCTGCGGCGACGGTTTTCCCTGGCTCAACGGCGAGCTCTCTGCATTTAAGCCCGGCGGATGCCGCTGCCTTCACCCCTGGGCAGTTGGTCGCGGTGGACGTCGATTACACGGCAGGTGCAACTGGCTTTGTGGGAAGCGGCGTCAGCGGGGCCTACGTAAAGACCGCTTTGACAGATGTTGATTATGTGCGACGTGTGACGCTGAACGTGGCCCGGGTGAGTTCCACGGCAGGTGGTGTCCTCACGCTGGATCAACCATTGCTGGCGGGGGCTCCGGTAACGGGGATGAAGGTGAGTTCCGTAATTGGCTTCTGTGATCGCGAGGGCTCCAGCTTCTTCCAGGAGTGGTCGGCCCTGTTTGTAGGCGAAGGGCAACAAGGCGAACGGGTGATCTGGCACTATCCACGACTGCAGGCGCTTGCAGGTGCAGCAGAGCATGCCGCGAAGAGCGCCGGTGGATACCTTGCCATGCGCTTGAAGGGTGCATTCAGGGCGCTGCCTGTAGTGGACGCGGTCGATGGGGAGCATGTGCTCTGCTTCCGCAGCTACCTGTCGACCTAAGGGCCCGAAGCGGTTCGGAGGACTGTCCGGCAACGAGCGTGCGGACGATGCTGCGCCACGAAGTGAGTCAGCGCCCGTGAGGGCTTAGCAAGAAGATGGAGCGGAGGCGAAGTGCGGATCACGATCGACAACGAGGATGGACGCGGAGCCATCGACTATACGGCTGCCGTGACAATCAGTGGGCCGATCACGATCCAGCGCACGTTGAGTGCACCCTCGCGATGCACAGCGGAGATCGTCGCGGGACTACACGGGTTGCCGGTACCTGTGCGGCGTGGGCGTGTGGTGGTGAGCAATGAAGCCGGGACGCTGCTCTTCACGGGCTATCTGGCAACGGAGCCGATCTCACTCTATGCGGGCCTGGGTGTGACCGGTTCGGTGTACAAGCTCAGGCTCCATGCAATCAGTGATGAGTGGCTGTTGGACAAGCAGGGGTCGGGAGCAAATGCCGTGACCGACGGCCTGGCACTTGCGGTTAATGGGGCCAGTGTTGTCGGGCAGCTAATGGAGAGCGCGCAGAGTTCAGTGACGACCGCGGTTTCGGTGAGCACAGGCGGCAACCCACGCGCTCTCGGCGCCTTCGCCGTACAACCTGCGGCGAGTTGGAGCACCAACGCCGCTGCGGCCTCGGGTGCAACCTATGCTACATATCGTGTGCTGAATGGGGCTGCCTCGGTGACAGCGGCCGGGTCCGTCACTCACGCGTTCAGTGAAGCAGACGGAACGCTGAATGTTGCCGCGCTGAGCACGGCTCATGTTCGTGAGCTTGCGAACGATGTAACGGTGTCAGGCGAGGAAGAGCCCACGGCCTACGTTCAGGAGATTTTCCAGGGAGACGGAACGACGGCTGACTTCGGTCTTTCCGAGCCAGCGTTCAAAGGCACTCATCGGACCTTGCTGCGGGACAGCTTCACCGAAGCCACAATCGACACTTCGCAATGGACCCTGAGCGATCCAGGTAATCATCTGCTGTTGACCTCGGCAGGTCTAACGATGAATGGTGGCAACGGCTTTGATGGTCAGACGACGCTGCAAGCCGTGAACGCAGTAGAGATGAGTGGCTTTCTCTTGGCGGAGCTAGGGGGTGTCACCTTCGCCGCAGGCTCGGCGGGGATCCTGGCGGGGTTCTACGATGGAAACACCACGCTGGCGAACTGCTTCGCTGGATTTCGGGTGAGGCAAAGCGACAGCACCACCGGAGGCGTGACTGTCATCGTCCCGGTGGTGGACGGAGCAGAAGCGGGCACGTTGTTCACACCACTTGCCGGGCACAAGTACACGCTGCGCCTTCGGCTGTACTGCATGGAGATGCAGCGAGTTCCGCAGCGCTATTACTGCATGGTGGACGGTGTGGTGCAGGAGTTCGGAGCGATCGCTGGTGTAAGCGCTCCGATGCAGCTGGCGTTCGACATCGTGGATGAAGGCCTGAGCTCGAACACGCCGGCAACCGTCCTGTACGACACCGCTCGAACGGCAGCGGCACCTGCCGTAACCGCAGCCGCTTGCGCGTTCGTTGCGGTTGATTCAATCGCACTTTATGGGGCGATTGCATCGGTGGAGCTGACCCGACCGGGGAGTGTGTGGGTCGTAAGCACGCTTCCGAACGGATCGCAGACTACGCATTTGATCGGGGGAGCGGGGCAAGGTGTTGACTGCAAGGTAAATTATGGATCCCCTACGGGTAGCCCGGGAAAGGTGTCCTTCTTCACAGGGAGAATACCTATCGCAGGAGAAAGGATCACGGTCCAGTACAGAACGCAGGAGCGCGCTGTTGCTCGGTTGGCAGACACAGCCAGTGTGGCAGCAGAGGCCGTAGCGGGTGTAGGCGTTCAGGTGCCTGGAGTGAGCCGATGGCTTGGCAAAGTGACAGCACCCATCGCACGATCGAGCGCGGACTGTGAAGCGGCCGCACAGGCCATTCTTGCGATGGCGACCGCACGGTCCGCAGCACTGAGTGGAAGCTACGCCACGCTGAATCCAAGTCAGGACATCTGGCCTGGAGACGTTCTACAGATCGCCAACGCGAGTGATGCCCTGGCTGTGCTGGTGCGAAGCGTGACTGTCGAAGATGGGCATTCCGCGCCTGAGGTCATGAGATACAAGGTCGCGTTTGCCAATGACTGGGCAACGGAGTGGGCAGATGGATTGGGCTTGAAGCTGAGCCAATCGATCGCGAGCGACGCGACGCTGCCTCCAACAGCTGCGAGTGGTCCGGGGCAGGCTTTGGAGAGCCTGCAGCAGATGTCTGTGGTGATGCTGTCTACCGCCGCCATACAAGTAGACACCGGAGTGACTGCCCCGACGGGTGGCGGCTTCGAGGTGCGGCGGAGAGACTGGGCGTTTGGCGTTGGGGTGGACACGCCAGACCTCGTGCTTCGCAGCCCCGTGCGCAGCTTCAGTATCCTGCGCTCAGCCGGTAATGAGCAGTTCTTTGTGCGTATGTACGACGGAAGCACACCGCCTGTCTACTCGCGGTTTTCAAGTGTGCTCTTTGTGAACTGGCCGACGAGTTAGTGGGATTTCGGGCGATCAATCGACGCGCGCCGGCGCGATCAGGTTCGGAGAATCAGGAGTGGAGATGACGGATTTTGAGCAGCGGGTGCTAGAAGACCTAAGTGCCTTGAA
>CAXTGN010000065.1:11352-15247 GCA_964243455.1 uncultured Acidobacteriaceae bacterium | reverse complement strand
GCGCTGAAGGCGGTGATCCGAAAAAACGGGTGGAGCTTGCCGGTCTAAGAGAGGAGGTGGCGTTCGTGTCAGCCGAGTTCCGGTTGAGCGCACGCTCGGCCTGCAAGCTGCTGAACGTGGAGTGGTCGAGCTACCGGTATGAGCCGAGGCCCGACCGAAACGTGGAGCTGCGCGGAGAACTGGTGAAGCTGGCCAGACAGAAGCCTCCTTATGGCTACCGCCGGCTGCATGCGTTGCTAAGCCGGCGAGGTCATGAGGTCAACGTGAAGCGTGTGTACAAGCTCTACGTGGAAGAGAAGCTGATGGTGCGGTCGAAGAGGCGCAAGCGGCTGGTGCGGGAGCATGCAGTGGAACCGACGCTGGTGCGAGCCAACCAGGAGTGGGCGATGGACTTCATCACGGATGGGCTGGCGACCGGGCGCTTGGTGCGCATCCTGAGCGTGGTGGACGCGTACACGCGCGAGTGCCTGACGCTGGAGGCCGATACCAGTCTCGGCAGCGGGCGCGTGACTCGCGTACTGGAGCGGCTGATCGCCCATCGTGGCAGGCCGGGGAACGTGCGCTCGGACAACGGTCCGGAGTTCACGTCACGCCGCATGCTGGGCTGGGCCGAAGACTGGAAGATCGGCCCGGTCTACATCCAGCCCGGCAGGCCCATGCAAAACGGATACGTGGAGAGCTTCCATGGAAGGCTCCGCGATGAATGCCTGAACGCCAGCTGGTTCCGTACCCTCAACGACGTCCGCTTAACCCTGGCCCTCTGGCGCGACGACTACAACTGCGAGCGGCCGCACAGCAGTCTGGACTATCGAACCCACAGGAGTTCCGGCGAGCGTTAGACTATGCAGATGTGGAAAGCGCTTCGCGCTTCCCACATCCACACAGCCTCGGCGGCTACGAGACTGCTCGGAGCCAAACCTTAACCGAGAATCTCCAGTTATGATTGGTTGAGAAATCGGGGGCAGGTCAGAGAGTCGTTGACAGGAGCTTAAGCCTTATAGCCAAGGGGATCTGGTCAGGTATACACCCTGCACGGCTTCGCACTTGGGTAAGCAACTTCAGTTGGATGTGGAACAACGGTGTACGCCGCAGAGCGCCTAGGCGCCTTTGGTTCGGCTGTGACATCGCCATTCTCTCCGTAAAACTCATGCGAGAACGCTCACTTCAAAGAAGTACCGCCTTAAGGAAGGCGTCCAATTTGATGTGAGAGGTATTCCTGTAAGCGTGAAGCAGGCAGAGGAGCTTCAAACGCGACCCCTTCCAGTTCGAGCATTGGTTTTGTTGAGCGCATCGGCGGTTCCCAACAAAGAAGACAGGCGATAAGGGTATTGACGGACGCATTTACTTTGAGGCTCGCGAGGGACTCAAAACTATGGTCCTGTCCGTTAAGGGCGGCAAGCTACGCCCTACCGATGTTCGTGAGTTTAGAGGTGTTCTGGCTGATGAGCGCGACACAGAACTGGGCGGGTTCCTATCTTTGCAAGAACCAACTAGACAGATGCGCGAAGCGGCAGCGCTTGCGGGGCAGTACGAAGACAACCATGTTAAGTATGACCGTATTCAGTTCCTTACCGTTAGGGAGGCCTTGGAAGAAAGCGGCACTTCTACATACCTACAAAGATGGGTTCACGCTTAGCAACCGGACAACAGTCGTTTGTTTACTGAACGATTTTGGTTGTCTCGCAATCTACAAGACACGCACCGTCGCGATAGGTAAACGTTCGATTGGCAACCCTCCTTCTCTCGACTCCGTTGCGACCCTCAAAGTTCACGGCATCACCTACATCTGGAATGCTTAGAAAGTTGTTCTCTGATTCAAGAGATTCCGCATTCAGCACCGGTGGCATGGTCGCTCGTTCCGGTTCAATGATGTTGTAAAACGCCAGAAATGTCTTCATTTCCGACCTAATAGAAAAGAGTAGCAGGACGCCTAGTTCACGGACCACTTTGCTAAAAGTCCAAAAGTGTACCATTCCGCTTCGTAATCGAGAACTACAGGGGCTACGCTTTCAAGGTTTCGCCCAAACAGGTGGGGCGTAATTACTACGCGAACATTCGGGCGATAGGCCGCGAAAGAGCGCAGGGTATGCGATGACGGCGGACCTGAGTCTCCGGTCCAGACACTCCAGACATGGTCGACGAGTTCCTGCTTCATGAGCGGTCCTATCAGCGTGATCGCAAGAGGCCGGCCGAGGACAATGCGATCAGGCAAGAAGTCCTGTTGGCCGGGACATCCGACCAACAGGAGAAGGAAAGCAACGAGAGACTACCTTGCGCGAGGCGCTACCAGTAGAACTTGCCTGCGAACTGGACGCTTCTTGAAGGAAAGGTGTTGGTGATTTGGCCGAAAGCTGACTGGCACGTAGTGGACGCATTCGGGTCGCAACCACCATAGCCGGTGCTGGGCGTGTAGAACTGCGGATGGTTGAAGGTGTTGTACAACTCCGCGCGGAACTGGATGCGGATCGTCGCACTAAACGGGAAGTTCTTGGAGAGATTTGTATCCCAATTCTGGTAATGAGGTCCACGGAGGTAGGAGAAGTAGCGAGGAGCGGTACCAAAGGTTCCATATGGTGCGAAAGCAAACGCCCCGGTGTTGAACCATTCCTGAATGGTGGGATGCGCGACATGCACATTTCCAGCCACATCGGGGCGCGGATTGCCGCCATAGGAAGCAATATTCGATCCACTGATGCTGAGCGGCAGACCGGAATGGAAGGGAGCCATCCGCCAAACCTCCCAGTCGCCAATCACGGCGTTCACAGCCTTGTTCATGTGTGAACCATACGCCCGCTTACGTCCAACCGGGATCTGGTACACGTAGTTCGCAACCAGGCTGTGCGGTGTGTCAGAACCGTCGACGCTCTTTTCGGCAGCCAAATTGTAGGTGTTGGCAGGTCCCGAGTTTCCGGCGTAAGCCCAGCTCTGGTTGCCTTCCACGTTATCCAGAAATTTGGAGTACGTATAGGAGACCATGGCTGTCAGGCCTTGGGTGACGCGATGGTTGTACTGCACCTGGAGGGCGTTATAGATATCGAAGCCGATGGGGTCGTCTAATTGGGCGATACCGCAGTATTGCGGGAAGGGTTGAAGCAGCTGCGACTGCACAACCGTCGGGTTGTTGAGACCGCAGTAAGAACCTGCGGGCACGGCGCCGTAGAAGGGATTCGCAACCTGCTTGTTGAGAGCAGCTTGTCCCAACGCAAGGTACTTCGGGTCGAGTTGACCCTCCCAGATACCGCCGCCACCGGCATTGCCAATCATGTGGGTGCCATGATTGCCGACAAAGTTCATATCGAGCAGATCGTTGTGCGTGATGCCCCACTGAAATCCAAACAGGTACTGCTGCACATAAGGCGACTTGCGATTGATCCATGCGGTCCCGTTGTAATTTCCCACCTGCTGCAGGCCACCTAAGGAGTTGCCGGTGATGCTTGTAAAGCCTTCTGGAAAAGGCGTTTCGAGCGAGACAGCGGCGTTCGGGCTGATGTTATCGAACGTTGCCGGGACGCTGGTGGACGCTGAGAAGCCATTGGCGTTCCCTAGAAAGCAGCAAGAGATCGCGGGCGGATAGAAGATGCCATACCCTCCGCGAAGCGCAAAACGCGGCGTAGCGGCGTAGCTAAAACCGATACGAGGAGCGACATTGGTATAGCGGGTGTTGTACACACCGCTGTTGCCGGGAGAAAGGAACTGCAGAGCGCCTAGGACGGGATGTCCCGCGACGGTGCTTACCGGATTCTCCGCGTCTGGATTGAACGTGGAGGCTTCGTTATGCCGGTACGTTGGTGCGGTTTGAATTTCATACCGTAGGCCGAGATTGAAAGTCAGCTTCGGCATCGGTCGCCAGTCGTCTTGGACATACCCGCCGAAGTAATGAGTGGCCACAGCTGGG
>CAXTGN010000065.1:0-11342 GCA_964243455.1 uncultured Acidobacteriaceae bacterium | reverse complement strand
TGAAGGTACCGTTCGATGTGAGAGAGGATGTCGTAACTGACTTCTCATCATCCTCGAGTTCGACAAACATACCTCCGAAGCTGATGGTGTGACGCCCCGCGGTTTTGATGAGGTCTACAGCAACGCTGCCGACCGGACCGTGGTTGACCACATACTGGCTGTTGGTGGGCCCGAGCGCGGACTCGCCTCCAATGTTGATGTTGGGGAACTGCGGGCTATTCGCGTCGAAGTAGGTGGGAAGCCCAATGCTCGACGGCTGAAAGCCAAGCGACTGATTGTTCGAGGATTCATGCCACACCTCAACGCCGGCTTGTATGTTCATCGTGAACGTCGGCGAGAAGATCTGGCTGTATCCGGCGGCCATATTGTAGCGATTGTTAGGTCGGTTATTGCCCGGACCGGCTGGGTCGGACGTTCCCCAGAAGTCTGGGTTACCGGTCTTGGTTTCACTCTTGTAGGAGTAGCGGAAGAAGACTCTGGAAGCATTGTTGATGTTGTGATCGACGCGAATGAGATATTCGTCCGAAGTGGCCGGTGAACTCCCTGTGCCGAAGTAATTGTTGGAAAGAGCCGAGTTCGTGGGAGTCGGGTAATAGCTGAGCAGCTTCACCGCAATTGGGTCAAGGGGCCCGAGCGCTGCGACGTTGTTGTTGGCGATCGGGTCGCGAATGTACCCCGTCTGGCTGGATACGAGACCGGTCGTCGGATCCACCTGCCCCGCCGTGATGGCGCGGGTACTACGTGGATTATAAATCTGCCCAACATGAATCGGACGGCCCAAGGCATCGACTGCAGGCGCCCCGTTGACAGTGCCCTGCGGTCCGAGTTGTGCGGAGAAGTCGCCCGCGCGGTACGCGGCGGTCGGCACGGTGAAGGTTTGATTGGCGGGGGTCGACAGCCGCAGTCCCTCATACAGGCCGAAGATGAAAGTCTTCTCCTTTTGCTTATAAAGGTGAGGAAGGTACAAGGGCCCGCCGGCAGAGCCTCCAAACTGGTTACGGCCAAAGCTTGGCTTAGCTACACCATTGTGGTCGTAGAACCACTGATTGGCATCCAGCGCATCGTTACGGAAGAACTCATACACATCGCCGTGAAAGGCGTTGGTTCCAGACTTTGTAGTCACGTTGACCACGTTGCCGGAGCTCCAGCCGTACTGGGCCGTGAAGGAGTTGTTCTGTACCTTGAACTCCTGGACAGCGTCCACAGAGGGCACGTAAATGACCGCGCCCCACTGTGGGTCAGTGTCCCAGGCTCCGTCCAGCAAGTAGGCGGATGTCCCGAAGAATCCCCCGGCGAAGTTTAGAAACGAGATATCCTGATCGGCGTTGTCGGTAGAGTTCGGACCGCCGCCCAGCAGCCCCTGACCCTCTGACTGGTTTTGCACCGAAGAGTTTAGCGTAGCAAGGCCGTAAACGTTGCGTAGGTTCAGGGGAAGCTCTACAACCTGTTTTGCATCAATACTTGTGGCGATGTTGGCGTTGTCGGTGTTGATCTGCGAGGCCTCAGCATTGACGACCACCTCCTGATTCACGGAGCCTACCGTCAACGCAATGTTCTGCGTCGCAGACTGAGCGGCATCGAGGACGATGCCTGTCTGTCGATACGTCTCAAAGCCATTGGCTACCACCGACAGGGTGTAGGTAGAGGGAGGAAGCTGACTGAAGCTGTACGTTCCGCGCGCGTTGCTGGTTACACTGCGCTCGATGCCGTTCTGTGCGCTCGAGATCTTGATGGTCGCTTGCGGGATGATGGCTCCGGAGTTATCCGCAACAGAGCCGCTAAGGGTCGCTGTCGTGACTGCCAGTTGAGCATGCAAGCTGATAGGGACGATCATTGGCGAGGCAAACAGCATCGCGGACCCACAGCCATAGGTGACAAATTTTCGATTCAACGTAACCTCCAAGTGGTAAGACCAAAACGTAAAGCTGCTCTTTGTTTTCTGCTCTGTTCCGAACAACGCTGTTCCCGCGCCGGAATCATTCCTTCTCACTGACAAACACAGCCGTGGTGAGAGCCGGGATCGTGGCGGTCCCTTGCTTTTCATTCAAGAGGGCGCTTCGCACAACGCTGTCCGTTGATTGCTGCTGCACAGGATCCAAGTGCAACCCCATTCCTGCAAGTGCAGGATCGGAGAAGCTCACCTGTGCATTGCTCCCATTGAAGAAGGCAACCACATGATGCGCTCTTCCATAGTTGTGTCCATGGTCATCCAGCTTCATCACAATCAGGCCTGGGATTTGATTCAACCCTGTGTTCAGGAAGCTGAGGTTCGCCTGAACCTCCTCTGCTGTGGACATACGAAACAGGCCGGAGCTATAGCGCATGCGGAGAAGGTCCTGGAAGGCCTCGGTAGTGGAGGCGATGTTCTGCGGCGTGGGTTTCAGCGCCGGGTTGGCCAGTAACGGTTGCTCGATCGGCCACTGCGCCTGGTTCACGTTCGCGAGCGGAAGACCGATGCCCCAGTTGTCTCCCTGACCGCTCCAATCGATCTTGTTGAACCAGTCTCCAGAGTTGTAGCTGCCGTTGTCCATGTCCTTGGAGCGAAGCAGGTCATCGGCCGCCTGGAAGAAGGGAACACCCTGAGCGAGCGTGATCAGGCTCATGGCCAGGACCTGACGCCGCGCACGCATGGCCACGGTATCTGCCGCTGAAACCTTCAGTTGAATGGCATCGAACAGGGTTTGATTGTCGTGCACGGAGCAGTAGTTCACATCTTCAAGCGGAGAGGCGGCGTACCCGGCAGGTTGTCCGCTGTAGGTCAGCTGGTTCCCGGTTACTGGTTGCCCTTGAGCATCGATGAAGCTGTATGTTTTCAAGGCTCCCGCAAGACTCAGGCGTATCAGGTCGGCTTGGTTCAGAAGGTTGCTTTGCTGGTCGGCTGGAGCAGTGTTCTGGCTGGTGTACGTGCTTGGATCCGTGAACAGACCCGTCGCAAATCCTTGCACCTGGAAGTCCTGACCGAAGATGTTGCCTCCGCGGATAGAATCGCGGATACGATCGTTGAAGCTGCCGATCCCCGTACCGTACAGATTGGCCTGGCTGGCGTTCGGCCCGATGGCATTGTTGGCTGCCTCGGCGATCTCAAAGCCCTCGCCATAGATGTAGATCTTGCTGCCATCCACGCCGTCCTTCTCTGGCGTGAGCGCGTTCAGGGCATTGCGGATGTCGACCATGTTGTAGACGAAGTGCAGGCCCATGGCATCGAAGCGGAAGCCGTCGATCTTGTACTGCCGAGCGTTCAGCACGACCGTGTCGATCATCAGCTTTTCCATCATCTGGTGTTCGCTGGCCGTGTCGTAACAGCAGGAGCCTGTTTCGATGACGCCATTTGCGTCCAGGCGATGGTAGTAATTTGGGACCAATTCATCGAGGTTGGCCGTTGGGTCCTGCCCATGGGTGTAGGTGTGGTTGAAGACCACATCCTGGATCACGCGAAGACCGGCCAGGTGAAGGCCTTCCACCATGCCGCGATACTCGCGGACACGCTTGGCAGGGTTTACGGCATACGCACCTTCCGGAGCCATATAGTGCACCGGATCGTACCCCCAGTTGTAGGCGTCGGTGTTCTGCACAGCTTCCACGGCCTGCTGTTGCTGCTGCCCATCCGGTGGGTACGGTGTCAAACCACCGGGCGACTGCCACGTGGATTTATCTTCATTCACACTGCCAAAATGAAAGGTCGGCAGCAAGTGCACCGACGTTAACCCTGCTTGGGCGAGCTGGCGGAGATGACGCATGCCGTTACTTTGCAAATCGTCGAAAGCCTCGTAGGTGCCTTGGATCGCGGCGGGCACGGTGGGGTCTCCAACGCTGAAATCTCGGACATGCAACTCATAAATGCTTGTGTCGTTCAGGCTGGACAGGGCCGGCGACCGGGAGAAATCCCAAAGAAGAGGCTTGGTCTCCTCTGCGTCCAGGTCGGTGATGCGGGTCATGGTCCCGTTCAGCGAGAGATCCATCGAGTAAGGATCCGTGGTCGTATTAGTGTCGATCGCCTGATCGGCGGCGACGTACACCTGCGCGCGAAGCTGGTAGAACTCGTTCTTCCATCGGCTATCGCCGTGCGCCACCCATACGCCGTCGTGCTCATGCATCGGCACGGTTGCCTCCGGTACCGTATCGGACGGTTCTCTAAAAAGGAGCAGCGACAGACTCTGTGCCGTAGGAGCCCAAACTTTCACCTTGACGAGGGCGGAGTTGTCATCCTCCCAGTCAGACCAGAATGGATTATTAGGGTGATTGAAAACAACGCCGAGCTTGCCGTTGTAGGCCAGCAACGCCTCGAGAGCTCCAAATGTTTGTACGCCGGTTGTGTATTTCAGCGTACCGTCCGGCGCCGAGGCGGAGACCTCTAGCTGGCTTTTCAGCGCCGAACGCACAACGGCGGCCCGAATGTTGGCAGGCAGCTTGAAGAGCGCGTAGCCGCTGAGTTGCGGAAAACGCGTGAGTTCCTCGGGTGTGAGCGTGCCGGAGAACGGAGCCAAGGGAATCGTAGTCCCCCCGGTCAGGCCTTTGCCGATAATCTGCAACCCAGCTGTCAAGCTCGCGTTGAGCGAATAGCTGTAACCGGAGACGGCGTAGGTAGCCGGCAGCGCGATCGTTGTGGCATCTATCCAGTACGCCTGGAGCTGGTTGAAGGGCCCCGCAAGCAGCTGGGCCGGTGTCGGCGGCTGCAGGAACACGGTGGCATCGCCGGAGACGACCCAACCTTCCAGCTGCTGCGGAATTTGCAGAGACTGATCTGGACCGGGATCCTTCGCGCCGGTGGAGCAGTTATGGATGATGAAGCCAAGGTGACCTGGAACCACGCCCACATCAAAGTAGGGACCGTAACTGTCGTACCCGGCGTAGGAATCGTTTGTGCCACAGAAGTCCCCGGTGGGATCGGTCGTGGCGCCATAGACGTACAGGCTCCAGTTGTCGTAATTGCCATCGGGTCGGTAATAGTGGATCCGGGCGTGGCCCGCG
This sequence comes from uncultured Acidobacteriaceae bacterium, assembly GCA_964243455.1. GTDB lineage: Bacteria > Acidobacteriota > Terriglobia > Terriglobales > Acidobacteriaceae > Granulicella. The sequence continues at coordinate 6,374 of CAXTGN010000065.1, read as the reverse complement.
GGGATGGGAGGATCCTGGCCGATCGCTGGTTCAGTCGTGCTCAGGACGTCGCTGCCTGAAAGTTCCCAGAACTCGTTGCCCTGCGTCGCCGGATCTACATATTGATTGGGCCCAGGATCCTTGTTGTCGCCGTTATGAAGGATCAGGCCAACGTTGGTGGCGTTTGCGGTGACCCCCACATCGAAGTACGCGCCGAAGGTGTCCTTCCCGGTCACGGCTACCGGTCCCCCCGGGAAGTTGTTTGGCTCGGTAGTGTCGAAGAAGGCGTAGATGGTCCATCCGGTGTAGTTGCCATCGGGACGGTAGTAGTGCACACGTATGTCTCCGCTCGGGATGGGCGGGTCTGCCTGGGCTGAGGCAGAGGTATCAGAGAAGCAGGACGCCAGCAGAGCGAAGAAAAGAACAATGCGCGACCACCTGCGCAGTAGAAGCGGGACGATGCTCATAGCCGGAGAACCCCTTAAGACCAATCGACTGAGCACGTGCTGCGATCAGGGGATTGTGTTCCCTGCAGCCTTTTCTGCTTGACGTTGGCGATGCGAAGCTTCGGACCGGTTCGACACTCCGCACAATAGACCTCGAGTGACTTCTCTCTTTTCTTCAGGTAACCAGCAAAGGCTTTTAAAGTGAGTGATTTAGCCGATCTTATGACTTGGCATCTCCGATGATTTAGGATGTCGTTCTAGGAATTGGCTTCAGATGAGCACAGTTCAACGGCATGAACTCGTTACGTTCGGCAGCTTCGAGGTGGACCTTCATACGGGAGAGATCCGTAAATTCGGCATGCGCGTCAGGCTTCAAGGCCAGCCATTCCGCGTTTTAACAGCTCTTCTTTCTAGACCGGGGGAGGTCGTCACAAGGGAGGAACTGCAGTTTCAGATCTGGGGCGAGCACACCACGGTCGACTTTGAACGAGGCATTGCGACGGCGATGAGCAAGCTTCGAGAAGCACTGGGCGACTCCGCAGAGCACCCGCGCTATATCGAGACCCTGGCGAAGCGAGGCTTTCGGTTTATCGCGCCGGTCGTGGTTGAGGCTCCTGCTCCTCTTCCACCTGAGTCCCTGCATCCGGTGCGCGATCCCGACACTGGCGGAGCTTCTCCGGCGATAACAGAACCGCCGTCGCAAACCTCTGCGCTGCCTCCGGCCATTGGCCACTCCGACCTAGGCGTGAATGCGATGCCAGTCGCTATCAACTTGCCGGTGGAACGGAGCCGGTCTCAGTCCGATCAAAGGCTTGCCTCCCTGTCCGGCGTTGCGTTGCTCCTCATCGCTCTGTCCGCGCTGGTCACCTTCAATGTGACGCGTCCGGCGAGTCCCATTCAGCCCTCCAGGGTTACCCAGCTCACGCAATCGAGTGAGATTTACCACGGGCCGCCCAACCCGGAGAACCTGCTCACTTTGGTTACGGACGGCCCTCGCATATACACCTCGTTCCTGGTCGACGGGCGAACTGAATTGGGATCCCTGGACTATAGCGGGACGGCTCTGAAGCCGGTCACCATGCCGGAAGAGCTCAGTTCCGCCTCTGTAGCCGACATCTCCCGTGACGGCTCCAAGCTGATCGTGCGAGGAGGTCACTCGCGCGATTCCGAACAGCCGCTCTGGATCGTGCCAAGGGTAGGTTCGAGCGCCTTGCGTGTGAGTGACGTGCTGGCCCACGACGCCACCTTCATGCCGGGCGACGGCAGCATCCTCTATGCCACTGGCAACGAGCTGGACGTGGTGCAGCTCAAGACCGGTGCTTCGTCCAGGTACGCGAACTTACCGGGACGAGCCTTCTGGTTGCGCTGGTCGCCGTCCGACACTTCACTTCGCTTCACACTGATCGACCCGGTCACTCACATCAGCTCTCTTTGGGAGATGGATTCGGCGAGTCGCCATCCCCACGCCCTGAAGTTGCCCGGAATTAGTGGTCCTTCTCTCTGTTGCGGATCTTGGTCTGCCGACGGCAGCTACTATGTTCTGCAATCCAGTGACGCGCAAGGAAGCGACATCTGGGCTGTCGGAACGGGCGCACACCCGCAAGTCACCCGCCTCACCAATGGCCCGCTGAGCTATATTTCCCCTTTGCCTTCGCGAACGGAGAGAGCCGTATTCTTTGTTGGCTTGGAGCCACCCGCGGGTACTCGCTTCTTCGATCAGAACATCCGCCAGTTCGTTCCGGCTCCGGCATTCCTGGAGCATGCCAGGCGTGTCACGTACTCCAGGGATGGACGGTGGGTGGCGTGGGTCGATGTTGACGGGCGACTGTGGCGGGCATCCAGCGAAGACGGTTCAGGAAGGCTGCAACTGACTCCCGATGATCTGGACGTGTTCCTGGCGCAGTGGTCCCCTGATACCTCACAGCTGGTCGTGATGGCACGGGAGCCTGGCGAGACCTGGCAGGTTTATATCGTCAGCGCCGCCGGCGGGTTGGTGCGCAAGGTTCTGGCGGATCATCGGAATCTCGCCGATCCGGACTGGTCTGCGGATGGGACTCGTCTGGTCTTCGGGCGCGAGGCCGACCTGATGGGCAAAGAGAGTGGACCACGTAACATCCAGGTTCTCGAACTGAAAACGATGCAGACGAAAACCTTGCCAGGCTCTGAAAATCTCTTCAGCCCCCGATGGTCGCCCGACGGGCGGTGGATTGTTGCGCTTTCCCTTGATCAAACGCGTCTCTTGTTATACGACGTTTCGGGAGTAACCTGGAAGACCCTAGTCAGCGGAAGTGCTGCGGATCCGGTCTGGAGCCCGGACAGCAAGGCCGTGTACTTCCATGCGTTCGCTGATCCAAGGTCAACCATCTTACGTGTTCTGGTTGCGGGAGGACCGGCAAAACCGGTGGCCGATCTTACAAATCTCGGGCTACCAAACGTTGATGATTACTTCTTCGGGGGAATTACCCCGACTGGCGCTCCCATCATCGAACCCAGGATCGGAACAGGGAACCTTTTCTCCCTTCGCCTACCTGATTAGGAGCGACCCGCTCCCGATGTGCAGACCCCAACCTCTCTGAGCCACCCATCCCGAAGAACTACGGTTCACCTAGTCCGGCACAGCTTCGCTCAGACTCACAACCCGGATGAAGTGATCCGTGAAGTCGCCATGCATATCACGAACGGCGACCTTGGGCATGTGGCATGTCGTGCAATGATCGGACGCACGTGGGCAGGCGGCTCCAGGCTTGGCTTGAGTGGCAACCTCATTGTGCCGAAGGTGACAGGACAAGCATTGGACATCATACGCGGCGGCGGCGCGTTGCAACGGTGCGTGCGGATCGTGGCAGGCTACGCAGGTGAGACGCGCATCGCCGGTCTTGCCCCAACACCGGCTCTTTTCGAGGCGGTAGGGCTGAAAACGGACCACCTCGTTCCCGCGCTTCGCGACGCCCGAGAAGGCAACGTCGGCCCAAGTGCGGTGACAAGCGCCGCAGAAGTCGACGGAATCGACAGGGCTCAGGTTCCCTGGATTCATAATGCTCGCATCGGCTTTTGTTGCTGCGCCGGAGGTCTTGGCCTTCACGTGGTTTGCCCCTGGACCATGGCACGCCTCGCAGGTGATACCAGGAATGGCGCTTTGCGGTTCAAAGTGTCCGGAAGTTGTGGAGCCGCCGGTGTGACAACCGAAGCAGCGTTGCGCTTCCGCGTCTTTCATCTCCCGGCCCAGCGCTTCGTGCAGACTCTCGGGAGGAAGATGACGATGGCCGACCGTGATGTCGAGTTGGCCCGGCTTGGTATAGAGGCTGACGCGACTCTCAAACCAGCGGCCGTCTCGTTGGTACATGTAGGTCTGGCCAAGCTCCCCTGAGCCTAAAGCCCATGCCAGCGTTGCGGCCTCGCTCTGTCTCTCATCAGTGACCGAGAGCACAGAACCGGAAGGTACAGAGAGAAGGCGAAAGCTGTAAGGACCATTTTCGAAAGCCAACGACGGATGCTGCTGCAACAGGCGCGAGTCGCTCGCGATGCGAGCCGCGTTCGCCATCGGCGTCGCACTCTGCGACCGGAACAGGCCGGCATGGCATTGCTGGCAAGAAGCATTACCGACAAAGTTGCTGCGCGGATCGCTTCCCTTGGTAGGCCACCATCCAGGATCTTCCATCCTGTCCTGGGTTGCGGTTTCAACGCCGCCAACTGTGCTTGATTGTCCACGAACACCGGCCGAGCTGAGGAGCCAAAGCAAGACGCAGAGAGCACATCGCCACGCATCGGGTTTGTGGCGGGTCATCGGCCTCATGGAGCACCAGCCTCATGCATTGCGGTAGCCCCACTCGCGTCCCGTTTGGCGACAAGGGCCTTCGCCTCCGCTTCTGCTGCCTGAGCCTTCGCGAGATTTCCAGTCCTACGGTAAAGGCGCGACACCTGATAGTGGGTGCTGCCGTCCTTGTCGCCAGGGAGCGCCAATTCGAACTGATGAATCGCCTCCTCAAGATCTCCGTCCTTCGCCGCCGCCCGACCTAGCAGGTAGTGGACCCTGGGTTGAAATTCAGGAGCGACATCCACGCACTTAGCCAGATAGGACCTTGTCTCTTCTTCGTGACCCTGCGCTCCGAGGATCTCGGCCATGAGCAGGTTCGACTGAGGGTCGAGTGGCCGGTCGGCAAGCGCCCTCTGCGCCGTGGCAGTTGCTTCTTCGTATTGATTCGTACCAAGGTAGGTCGCCGCCGCTCCCAACAGCGCTGCAGGATCGTGCGGGTCGAGGGCCAGCGCCTTCTTATACTCAACAATGGCATTGTCGGATTGATGTTGGTAGCGGTACAGGTCCCCCACAAGATCGTGATTGGTGGGGGAGTTTGGCGCGAGTTCATCAACCCGCGACAGGGCATCGATGGCGACCCGCTCATTTGCTTTTACGGACCAGTAAAGCGCCTCGGCATTTTGCGGAGCCTGTCGAAGAGCCTGCTGTGCCTGCAACGCACTCTGTGCGTAGTCGCTGGCCCAGAAAGCACATGCCGCACCCATGGCAAATGAGGACGGGGCTTGCCCAAAGTTCGAATCGTCACACAACGACCGGGCGCTGGCGGTCGCCCGCGTCGGGGCAGGCTGTGCGTCCGATGTCAGGTCAACAAGATGCTCCAAGGCAGCTTGTGATTTTCCGGGGAAAGGAAACTGACTCGTGTTGTACCGCATGAAAGTCAGCATGCGCGCCAGCACCGCCTTCTCCATGGGTTTGGCCGCGCCGAGGACCGTGATGTAGGTGTCCGTAGCCTCAACTGGCCGGCCCTGCGCCAGGAGTTCGTCTGCGTAAAGAGCGCGAGCCCATGGGGAATTCGGCGCGGAGGCGGCAAGAGTGCGACCGTCCGTAGCAATCAGCACTAAAGAGGAGGATCCCAGACCGAGCCAGAGGTCGGCATCCTGCGGCGCCGTTTGCGTTGCATCACGATAGGAAAGCGCGGCTTCCCGCTCTCGGTGGAGGCCCATATAGGTTCTTCCCAGAGAGCGGAGCACCTCCACATCCAACGGCTGCAGGCTTTGCGAGCGAAGAAGGTAGGGTAGGGCCTCCGCTGGCTTCTTTTCCTGCACGTAGATTTTTCCTAAAAACAGCAGAGGTACGAAGAAGTCGCGCTTGAGCTTCAACGCGTGCTGCAGACTTATGGTGGATTCATCAAGTTGTCCAGCAAGAAACTCCATCACACCCAGGTTGGACCATAGCTCCGGGATTCTGGGTGAGATCGTGGTGGCACGGCGGTAGAGCCGGGCCGCATCGCTATAATTTCCTGCAGATTGGGCATTCCGTGCACTATGCAGAACTGCTTCAAGGTTCTGCACTTGCCCATACGACCGGCGCGCCAGCAGAGGAGCCGTGAGACATAGCAGGGCAACTACCTTACGCTTCACCGATGGAAACATTTTGAACACCGACTTACGATGTATTGAAACGGATGACTTCGGATTCGGAACCTCAAGACCTCCAAAGCTCGGGCATGCAGAACACGCCATCCCCAGTCAGCGGCATCGCGCGATTCTCGACAATACTAGAGCGTAGCTAGTCACGTCGGCAACATCGCCGCCATTCCCGACGGCTGAAAGGTGGGACCTGAGAACCGCCATCTTTGACCGTTCCAAGGTCTGTCGAAGGCTGGAGAGAAGACAGATTTATATCCCTGTCTTGCTTGCATCCATCAGACCATCATTTCCCACGCGCCGTGGACGGGTTTTCTCGATGAAGTCTGGTCCCTAGGTTTCGCTTCACCCGTTGCCAGTCAGCCTCTCGCTTATGAAGACGCCCTCGCACCCCTGGGCAGGATTCTGCGACTCACGGTATGACGATGCCTCTTGAACAGGTCTGATGCCGCAGCAAGCGGACGACCGACAGGATGTTCGCGCAGATCGGGCGGAAATGCTCTGTTACAGGTCGGAGGCGTTCCGCAGCCAGGTCCAGCGCGGCAGGGT
>CAXTGN010000064.1:9878-15334 GCA_964243455.1 uncultured Acidobacteriaceae bacterium | reverse complement strand
GTCCGAAAACCCCTTGTCGGCGAAGATGTTCAGGTAGAAGGCGTGGGCGCGCTCCCATGCGGTCTCGTCCGGTTGCGCACCGAAGGTTTCGACGTACTGCGGGCTGCCCGGGAAGGGGAACATGGGTACGGGTTCGGAGACCCAGACACCGTTGGCCTTCATCTTGGTTTGCCAGGCAGCGACGAGCGCTGGGTCATCATGTTGCGTCTTGATCAAGTTCGCCTGAACCCAGGGAATGCGCTGCTTGGCGTAGATGAGCAGGTCGCCGATGCGGTCGGTAGACATGCGGCAGTTCTTGTTGAGCTCGTCCCGGCCTTCTTCGGTGATGGACTCCACGCCGCACTCAAAGCTGACGGTGTGTGCGTTGGCAAGGAGGTCCATGCCAGCCTCGTCCCAGAGATCGATGCGGGACTGGAAGCCGATGGATACGGGGCGTTTCGCGAGCTCTTCGAGCAGCGTCTTGACCTGTTTGCCGACGCCGAAGATCTCGTCGATGAAGTAGATGTAGTCGACGCCACGGGCGATCAGATGGTCAATCTCATCAAGGACGCTGGAGAGTTCGCGTTCGCGGTACTTGTTGCGAAAGAGGGTTTTGTTGCAGAAGGAACAGGCCCAGGGACAGCCACGGGCGAACTCTACTTCAGCACCCAAGCGAAGGTAGTCCGCGCCGTTGCCGGGAAAGATGTGGTGCTTGTGGCTGTGCCGCTCGACGGGGTAGTCGGCGTAGTCTAGGGGACCGAGCGCACGCATGTCCGTGGCGCCGAGACCGGGGGTGCTGTGGACGGTGCCGTTTGGGTCGCGCCAGACACAGCCGGCGATCATCTCCCAGGGTGTATTGGCGAGCTGGGAGAGAGTCTGGTCGGGCTCGCCGCGGAGGACGATGTCGGCATCGGTCTTGTCGAGCGTCGCGAGTGGGGTAGCCGAGCCGTGCGGGCCAATGACTACGACCTTGCTTGAGCGATCGAGCTGGGCGATCCACTGCTTGGGAATACGGAGTTCGGGTTGGGGACAGCGCCAGAAGAGGTAGGAGGGCGCTGTGGGAATGACGAGGAAATCTTCTTGAAAAGCGTTTAGTTTGCTGCGGACCTGGTCTGGAGAAAGGTCTTCGATGAGGGCGTCGATGAGGAGAACCTGGTGACCGGCGGAGCGCAGGAACTCACGGGCGGAGAGCAGTTCGAGCGGAAAATGGGGGTCCGGGCAACCGAAGTAGGTGGACCCTTCAAAGCTCCAGCGCGGGTTGACGAGGGCAAACTTCATGCGACCTCCTCGGCGACCAATTCCAACGTGGGAACGGCGGGCTGCTGGAGGGTGCGAATGGCGTCGCCTTGCTCGGTCCAGAACGCGCGGATGTCGGCGAGGGTGCGGTCGAGGGAGCGGGTAGCGCGCCAGCTGGTGTCGCGCTCGATCTTTGCGGTGTTGCTGATGTAGAGCGGTTGATCGCCCGGGCGGACCTCTTTGTATTGCAGGTTGAGCGGGGAACCGGCCTGGCATTCTATGGAACGGAGCAGCTCCAGAACGGATGTGGTTCGTGTGGGACCGCCGCCGAGGTTGTAGATCTGTCCGCGGCTGGTGCGACGGTGGTTACGGGCCGCAAACATGGCATCGACGAGGTCATGGACGTGGAGGATGTCGCGGACCTGACGGCCATCGCCATAGACGGTGATGGGTTTGCCAGCGAGCGCGCAGTAGAGGAAGTGGGCGACCCAACCCTGGTCTTCGTTGCCGAATTGGCGCGGGCCGGCAATGCAACTCATGCGAAAGACGACGGTCGGGAGGCCGTAAATGCGGGCGTAGTCCCGAACGTACTGGTCAGCCGTGCCCTTGGAGCAGCCGTAGGGCGAATGGAAGTCGAGTGGTTCGTGTTCGGTGACGCCCGCAAACCCGGCTAGATCGGCCTCATATCGGTTCCCATTCGCGTGGACGGGAACGCCGTCGAGAGAGCCGTAGACCTTGTTGGTTGAGGTGTAGAGAAGAAAGGGCTTCTTCGCGGAAAGTCTTGCCGCCTCGAGGACGCGCAGCGTGCCGAGCGCGTTGATCTCGAAATCGGCTTCGGGTGCATCGATGGAGGTGGTGACGGCGACTTGCGCGGCGAGGTGGTAAATCTCGTGAACATCGCGAACGGCGCTTGCCATAACCTTGGCATTGCGCACATCACCTTGAACGATCTCGAGGCGATTGCTGGCTCCCCGCAGAGAACGAAGCCAGGCCAGGTTGTGCTCCACGCCGCGTCGGGACAGGTTATCCAGAATGCGGACCCGGGTGTTGGGTTCCCCAAGGAAGCGCTGCGTGAGATTCGAACCGATGAAGCCGGCGCCGCCGGTGATCAGGATGGTTTGTTCTCCGCCACTTGTCTTCATGGACCGGTATTCCTCAGGCTTGCGTTCTCTACTCGCACCAGACATGGTGCCTCGATCGTTGTACATCAGGCAGTGAGCCCGTAGGTGGAGAGTTCCTGCAGCATGGTATCTGCCTTGTCTTCAGCTTCCTGCATCATCAGCCACTGGGCAAGTTCGCGGAAGCCCTCTTCATGTGTGACCTGCGGCTCATAGCCGAGCAGCTCGCGGGCTTTTGAAATGTCGGCGTAGCAGTGACGGATGTCGCCGGCGCGGTACTTGTGCGAAATTACAGGGTGGACGTCTTTTCCGAGGGCACGGGCCAGAATCTCGGCAACCTCCCGGATGGTGATGGGTTTGCCACAACCGATATTGATCACCTGGCCGTTCGACTCGGGGCGTTCCATGGCGAGGATGTTGGCGCGGACGATGTCATGGATGCTGACAAAGTCACGCATCTGTTCGCCGTCCTCGAAGATCATGGGTGCGTTGCCGTTGAGCATGCGGGAGGCAAAGACCGCGGCGACGCCGGTGTAGGGATTCGAGAGGGCCTGCCGTGTGCCGTAGATGTTGAAAAAGCGCAGAGCGGTCACGGGCAGGTCGTAGTTCTGGCCGTAGATGAGGCAGAGCTGCTCCTGATCGCGCTTGGAGAGCGCGTAGACGGAACCGATCTCCGATGGCTTGGTCTCGTCGGTGGGAACGGGCTTGAGCACACCGCCGCACGCGGGGCAGGACAGCTCCCACTGGCCGGCACGCAACTGCGCGACGGAGCGAACAGAAGGCGCCGCACTCTGTTCGCAACTGGAGCAGAGATAGCGGCCTTCGCCGTAGATGGACATGGAACTGGCAACGATGAGCTTCTCCGGGGTGAGCTTGGCGTCGAGCATGGCCTGCAGAAGCTCGGAGGTGCCCTGGGTATTGACGCTCATATAGCGAGCGATCTCATACATGGATTGCCCAACGCCTACGGTCGCGGCGAAGTGGTAGATGACCTCCACACCGGAGAGGACCTCGCGCAGGCGGTTCGGGTCGCGCACATCGCCGACGATCAGATCGACGTCAGGAGAGAGGTATTCGGGACGCTGACCGTTGGAATGGACCTGAGGGGTGAGGTCGTCGAGGATACGGACCTTGTGACCCGCAGCGAGGAGGCCATCGGCGAGATGTGAGCCGACAAAGCCGGCGCCACCTGTGATCAAAATTTGCTTGCTCATAGGCCTACGGCCGTCTCCTCACGCTCGGGTTGAGCTTCCTGGGACCTCGCTGGGGCGTACCGATCGACGGCCCAGGCGGCAAAATCGGCGAAGTCTTTGTTGTTCTGGGGCGGGCTGGTGTGATGGTCTTCCAATCCGAGATGGCCGGGGGTAAAGCATAGCGTCAGGGCGACACGGAAGGGCTGCAGGGCTGTCATTTGGCGATCGAACCACACCTCTGCGTTGGGACGGTAACTGTCCGCCCAACTGAGGCCGGTGCGCAGATACTCGACTCCATGACCTTCCATCCAGCGTACGGCGTCGTCGAGACGGGGATCTTCAAAGTGAAACCATTGACACAGGCCGGCGCTGCCATCCGTAGGGAAGACGCGTTCGGCAAGCTTGGGTTCACCATCGGCCTTGATCAAACCCAGATAGTAATGGCGATAGTACGCGGAGCCCTCGGCCTCTTTGTGACGGGTTTCGGCAGGCCATGTGGGCGGGAGGTCAAAAAGTGAATACCAGTGAATGCGCTCGACCTGGCCGTCGAGGAGCTTCAGCGTTCGTGTGAGGCCGAACTCCTGGACTTCTTCGGCACCGAAGGAGGAGACACCGACCTCGGTCACCCAGACGGGTTTGCCGGCGACCGCGGAGGCTTCGCGGACGCGGTCTGGCCACTCGGTGAGCTGCCAGTGATTCCAGTCAAGTGGAAAGCCATGAACCCCGATGGCGTCGACGTACGGCATAACACCCTGGGCCGCCATGTTGCGCAGAAAGTCTATGTCGCAGGAGGACACGCCGCCGAGCACGATAGGCAGATCAGGATTCACGGCGCGAATGGCTACCGAGGCCTGTTTGACCATGTCCGCGAACCGTTCCCAGTTGGGATCGAGCTTGAAATTCCAGTGGGAAAGGTTGTTGGGCTCGTTCCAAAGCACTACCGCTTCGACCATCTGCTTCTTGTCCTCGTTTGTCCAGCCTCTGCTGACGTGCTCCCTATAGATCGGCGTCGCAACCCGACATTCCAGGCGACACAGCTTGGGTACAAACCTACGGTGCCTGGATAATACACATTTCGAGGGGTATGTAGAAGCTGAGGTTGCCTTGTACGCGAACAAAGCTCGCTGAGCGGTGGAAAAGCGCAAACAAACTCCCCTACTTCTCTCTCTGAGCAACTTGCTTGGCGGCAGGATGGCTCTAGGAAGGAGAAAGCAAAAAGGTTTGAGGGCGGTGACGTGACAGATTCTCCAGTGGTGGTGATTACCGGAGCCTCAGCGGGACTTGGGCGTGCAATTGCACACCAGTTTGCACGTCGCGGCGCCCGGGTGGCCTTGCTCGCACGAAACCCCGAAGCGCTGGCGGCGGCGGTCGATGAATGTGTGATCCTGGGAAGCACCGGGCTTGCCATTCCGACAGATGTCAGCGATCCGGAAGCCGTCGAAGCGGCCGCGGCACGCGTGGAGGCGGAGCTGGGCCCGATCGACATCTGGGTCAACAACGCCATGGTGAGCGTGTTTTCGCCGGCCAAAGAGATGACGGCGGCGGACTACCGGCGCGTGACAGATGTGCTCTACCTCGGCTTCGTGCACGGGACGTTGTCGGCTTTGCGGCGCATGCTGGAGCGCAACCGGGGCACGATCGTGCAGGTGGGATCCGCGCTGGCGTACCGGTCCATTCCGCTGCAGTCAGCGTACTGCGGGTGCAAGCACGCAATTAACGGCTTCACTGACTCAATCCGGTGCGAGCTGCATCACGACAAAAGCGACGTGAAGATCACGGCCGTGCATATGCCAGCGATGAACACCTGGCAGTTCGACTGGGTAAAGAACCGGCTGCCGAACAAAACGCAACCCGTGCCGCCGATCTATGATCCCGAGATGGCAGCCAGGGTGGTGGTGACATGGGTGAGCACACAGGATTGCGTTGGCAC
>CAXTGN010000064.1:0-9868 GCA_964243455.1 uncultured Acidobacteriaceae bacterium | reverse complement strand
GCCCATTCGCCTCGGCGGGAATACTGGGTAGGGTCGCCTACGGTCTTAGCCATCGTCGGGCAGAAGTTCATTCCGGGCTTGCTGGATCGCTATCTCGGCAGGACGGGGTACAGCGGCCAGCAGCTCAAGGACGAGCCGAGGGATCCGAACGCACCGGATAACCTGTACGCGTACGTGCCGGGGACCCACTCGGCGCGGGGAAAGTTTGATGACCGGATGCGGCACACAAGCGTGGAGGTATTCCTGTCGTTTCATCGCAAGTGGGTAGCGTTGGGAGCCGTAGCTCTGGTGGCGGGCGGAGTGCTTGCGGCGCGGAGGAGGTCATGATGCGTCCAGCGGATCGAACTATCGCCGTCGCGGGAAGTTGCGTAGCGATCGGCGCGCTTATCCCCGTGGCTCTGTACCAAAGTGGGTTGTTGAAACACCTGCCGGACCCGCCGGGTAATCTCTTCAGCTCGGAGCGGATCACGTCGTCAAGAACGGCTCATCCCATGGGAGTGCCGGACAGCTACCCCGGGCTGGCAAGTTATGGGACGACCCTGGGTTTACTGTTGCTTTCGCAACGGAGTGTGACCGCTCGGCGGCTGCTGGGTGCCAAGCTGGTTGGTGATGCTGGCCTGGCTACCTTCAACGTCGTGCGTCAGGTGGTGAGCTTCGGGAAGCTGTGCAGCTGGTGCACGGGAACAGCCCTTGCAACGGCACTTGTGGTCTACGGAGGTCGGGACGCCATTGCAGAGACGGCCCGAGCGGTTCAGAAAGCCATCTAGGCTCTTGCTGACCTCAGAAAAGGTCGCCGAGTCTTGCAACAGCGGAGGGAGCTGATGCGCGAGACGCTGGCGAGCCTCGTCGACGACTGGCGGCGGCTGCACCGCGAGACCGCCGTGGTGATGCATCGCGGGAATCGACGTTTCCGCACGAGCTACGGGGATCTGGCCCGGCTGGCAGGGCGTTTCGCGGCGGAACTGGATCGCCGCGGCATCGTCGCGGGTGAACGGGTCGTGGTGTGGGGAGAAAACTCGCCGGAGTGGATCGCGGCGTTCTTTGGGTGCATGCTGCGCGGCGTGCTCGCGGTGCCCTTGGACGCAGCAGGGTCTGTGGCGTTCGCCGAGCGCGTCACGGCGGAGACAAATCCACGATTGATTGCCGGTGATGCCTCTTTGCTGGCGCGGCTGCAGGGAACTGAGCCTCGGCTGGATCTGGCTCGCCTTGATCGGGAGTTACCGGCCGAGCCAAGCTTTCAGGCGAGCGAGGCTGTGGCGGAGAATGCCCCCTTCCAGATTGTGTTCACATCGGGCACGACGTCGGAACCGAAGGGCGTGGTGCACACCCATCGCAATGTGCTGGCGAGCCTGCGTCCTATCGAGACCGAGATTGGCAAGTACCGCAGGTATGAGCGATGGTTTCATCCCTTGCGCTTTCTGCATACCTTGCCCTTCAGCCATGTGTTCGGGCAGTTCATGGGATTGTGGATTCCGGTGCTCCTGGGTGCTGAAGTGCATCTGCCCGCGAGTGTTGAGGCAGCGCGTTTCGTCTCGCTGATCAACCGCGAGCGGATCTCGTTGCTGGTCGCCGTACCGCGTGTTTTGGAGCTTCTGCGAGCCCATGTGGTGAGCCGTCATCCCGGGGTCGAGTCGGCGTTGCTGGCCGGCAAGGGCGTGACGGCGTGGAAGCGGTGGTGGCGCTTCCGGCGTATCCATGCGGCGTTTGGGTTCAAGTTCTGGGCCTTCGTCTGCGGAGGAGCGACGCTCCCTTCAGAGCTCGAAAACTTCTGGAATGGTCTTGGCTTCGTCCTGATTCAGGGGTATGGCATGACGGAGACCGCGGCGCTGGTTACGCTGAATCATCCCTTCAAGGTGGGCCGGGGCACGTTGGGCAAACCACTGCCCGGGCGCGAGGTGCGATTGAGTCCCCAAGGCGAGATCCTGGTGCGCGGCGACGTGCTGGCGGCCGGTGCATGGCGGGGTGGGCGCTTTGAGCCGCGTGGAGACGAGTGGCTGGCGACGGGCGATCTGGCCCAACAGGATGCCAGTGGCGAGCTGCGATTCACAGGCCGTCGCGGTGATGTAATCGTGACCGCAGCTGGGATGAACGTCTACCCACAGGACGTGGAGGCGGCGCTGTTGAAACAACCCGGTGTCCGGGGCTGTGTAACCGTAGGCTGCGACGGCGGCCATGGCTCGGAGCCGGTCGGTGTGTTGCTGTTCGATGGCACCGAGGACGACTTGCGGGAAGCGTGGGTGAATGCCAATGCGGAGCTGACCGCCTATCAACAGGTTCGACGGGTACTGCGGTGGCCGGAGCCTGGCTTCCCCTATACGTCAACGGGAAAGCTGCTCCGGCGGCGTGTGGCGGAGTGGGCGTGCGCGGAGCTTCGGCGGGGAGCGACGGGTCACGACGGTACACAGGTGCATGGGGACGCTCTGCTGCGGTTGATTGGAGAGATCACCGGAGAGAGCGTCGCGGGAGCGGGTGAAGGGAGCCGTCTGACGGAAGATCTACAGCTGGATAGCCTGGGTCGCGTGCAGCTGCAATCGGCCATGCAGGAACGATTCGGTATTGATCTTGCAGATGGGCAGATGTCAGCCGCGCAAACTGCCGGGGATCTGCGATTGATCGCAGGCCTGAGCTCGCGCGGAGGTTCTGTCGGAACGACGGCTGCTTCCTCGATCCGGTCGACGCCACCGATCGAGCGATCTCGACTGCCCTACGCGCGCTGGCCGTGGAGCATGCCGGTACGGTGGTTGCGGGCCGCTTTTCTTGAAGTTGTCGCTATGCCGCTGGTGCGCCTGCTCGCCAGGCCCAAGGTGGTGCTCGAGACGGCGCTGAGGCAGCCCTCTCCGATGCTGATCATTGCCAATCATGTGAATACTTATGACGTGCCGCTGGTGCTGTACGGGTTGCCGGGAGGCCGACGGCGCCGGGTGGCCGTAGCGATGTCGGCTGAGGTGTTGAGCGGTCTGCGCTTTGGACGCGGTCAGGGAAAGCCGGTGCTGAATCTGCTTGCACGTGGAGCGTATTGGCTGATCGTGGTTCTGTTCAACGTTTTCCCGCTACCTCGATCCAGTGGTTTTCGCGAGAGCTTTGCACATGCCGGCGAGGCACTCGATCGGGGGTACTCCGTGCTGGTCTTTCCCGAGGGTCGACGCGGCTGGACCGGAGAGCTACAGCCGTTTCGGCCGGGCATCGGGCTGCTGGTGCAGGCTTCGCAGGTTCCGGTATTACCGGTGGCGATCCAGGGCTCAGGTGCCTCGGGCGAGGGAAGTCAGCAATGGTTTCGCCGACCAGGTCTAGGGGTTCATGTGGGCCAGCCAATGATGTTTTCTGGGCAAGAGACGCCTGAGGCAATTACGCGGCAGCTCGAGGATGCGATCCGGGCGCTCCGCCCCAGCTGAGTCTGACGTTGAGCTTCGCCGGATCTTCGCTTAGGCTGATGCCATGGAGAATGCGCGTCCTCGCAGATTGTCTTCGCAGAGTCTACGTATCGAAGTGGGTACACGGAATCTTGCGCGCGGTGCTGCGCTTGCGCATGAGGTGACGTTCGGGCGTGTGCCGAGTGTGCTGTATGCCGCCGATGACGAGGGCGGGCATGGAAACTTTCTGCGCGCCTCCTACCGGCGAATCGTGGCAGATCCGCTATGGGCTGCGCGCTTGAAAAAGAGTTACACAGGTGTTGCGCGAGTGCCGCGCGCCGGCGATCGCTGGCGAGGCGAACTGGAGTGTTCAGGAAGTTCCGATGCGCTCCTGATGAACGTCTTCTGCTTCCCGGGCGTGCTGCGAAAGAAGCCGGTCTGTGCTCACATGGGCGTGGATCCTGGTCTCCGACCAAGCTTTGGCGTCCGCGCAGACTTGCCGATGCGTAACGGTGAGGTAGACCGCACGGAGTTGGACATGGCGCTTGGGGATTTGCTGGTCGAAGCCAAATTGACAGAGGGTGGCTTTGGCAGAGCAAGCCGTGAGCGGTTGTTGCGCTACCTGGATGTAGCGCAGGTCTTCGATCTGGAGGAACTGCCGCAAACGGGTGGGCAGTTCACGGGATACCAGATCATCCGCGGTGTGATGGCAGCTCTGGAAGGGGAAAGCCGCTACCTTGTGCTGCTGGATGCGCGCCGTTTCGATCTCCAGGAGATCTGTTTCCGTGTGTTGCGGGCGGCACGTGTCGCGGAGGCGAGCAGCCGGTTCCGCCTGCTGACCTGGCAAGAGCTGGCACACGGGCTCCCAAGATCGTTACAAGCCTTCCTTACAGAAAGATATGGTATCGAGCCGCTTTGAACTCACCTCATCGAGGTGGCGAGTTTACTCGGTGAACCTTGGCGACGGTCCCTGGTGCCCCACTTCCTGGGCGGAGACGCAGATGTCGAAGCCTGTGAGAAGATCCGCGATCTTTGCGTCGGAGAAGCCTCGCTCGCGAAGGAGACGGATCTCATCGCTCATCATAGAAAGGGCCTGCACAATGCTGAAGCGTTCCTCGTCAGCGCCGGCGGCCTGCCGGAGCTCTCGAGCTGCCAAGGCGATCTGCTCCGCTGTAAAGCTCACTTCGCCGGCCATGCGCTCACTCCCTGGTCTTTGCTTGCGAGCGCTGCGAGCTTCTTGCAGCGCGAGACGATTCTACCAACGCGCGACCAGGAAGTGAGACGATCAAATCTCGCATTTAAAGAAGAGAAGCGAAATCGGGTACGCTGTGGTGCCCGCAGTCAGCCTTTTTCATAAATCACTGAGTTTCCCTGTGCTGCGGTCCCGTGCCAGCATCTTGGTACGGGAGCAGGCACGCGCCTAAGAGCCCAGCGGCGGAGCCAAGCTCTGCTCGGAGGATGTAGGTTTTCTGCCGTTCAAGCACCTTTGGGTTCAGGTTGTGCGGCGCTGTCAACCTGTAGACGTAGCTACGGAAGAGAAGCTCCCGGAACATGGCGGGCGCGAACAGGTCCCAGGCTTCGCAGACACCACCAGCTAGCAGGTAAACGGGAAGGTTCAACGTGTTCACGAGCCCGGTAAGCGCGATAGCGAGGGAGTGACCCACGGCTTCAAAGACCGCCCGGGCGCGAAGATCGCCGTCGCCGGCCAAGAGGAAAAGTTGGTGGGCTGTGAGTGGAGCTTCGTCGCCCATGCTCTCGCGAGCTAAGCGAACGATCGCCGTAGCGGAAGCATACTGCTCCAGACAGCCCGCGCCGCCACAGCCGCAGGGCGCGCCGTTGGTTTCCCTCACGATAATGTGCCCGCCCTCGCCGCCCATACCGGTGAAGCCGTGCCAGATGCGGCCGTTGAGAATGAGGCCATTGCCTACACCCGTTCCAAGAGTGAGAACGCTGAAGGAGTCGAGACAATGCGTCCGACCGGCGCCGAGGTGCGCCTCGGCCAGTGCCGCCGCGTTGGCGTCGCTCTCTATCCAGATGCGGTGGCCGAGGCTTGTTTCCACCGCCTGGCGCAGGTTGAAGCCGTCCCAATTGCGGAGGTTGGGAGGGTTGCGCAGAATGCCCGTAGGTAGTTCGAGCGGCCCGGGCGTGCCGAGACCGATGCCAGCCAATCGCCTGTCACCGTAGCGCTTATGCGTCAGGGCAAGTACGGACTCTACGATGTCCCGGACGACGGCATCTCGTCCATCCGCCAATCTTGTGGGGAGTTCGATCGTGTCCAACAGTCCATGGTCCTGCGCATAGGCAGCGATGCGAAGATTCGTTCCGCCGAGATCCACACCAATCGAGTATGTCGTACTCATGCCTGTCCCCTGGAGGTGGGTGGTGGGATCGGCCCGGAGCTTACTTTGCAGACTGGATGTCTATCTTCTTTGCGGAGTTGTTCTGCGACACGATGACACGGTTGCCGCCGTTGCCGATGTGAATAGTTGCTTCATTCAAGATCAGGAGGTTGGCTCCGTGCCGGTGGGAACGTGAGTCATTATCAGGGATTCGTGCTCTGTTGAGAGTTGATCCGGCTACTGCTGAACGCGTTCAAGGTTTGCAGGAAGTTCTGATGAAGATGGTACGAGTGTGACACCGAAGACGAGGACGTTGCGGTTGCTTGGCAGAGTGATGCTGCGCACCTCTTTGCTCGTGTCCAGCTTGAAGCGGTACGCCCACAGGAAGAACGGATTGCCGTCGACAGAACCGTCGCCGACCAGCCGGTAGGGCATCTCGACGGCCTGCGACTCCCCGTGAAAGCCAGCCGTGCCAGCCCAGTCGCTCAGGCTCTGTGTGTAGGGCGTAGACGTGCCGTCGGTGTAGTTGATTGTGAAGTGCTGCCGCATCTGGCTGCCCTCCACGGCGGTGGCCAGCAGACGAATGCTGGCGAACTTGCCTGACGGAAGGAAGATGGTCTTGCCGGTCACAGCATCTGGTGCGCCGGTGGGACCGAGCTTGAAAGGCACCTCATCGCCGACCTGCTCCGGCGCCAGCGTCTCTGCCGCAAAGGCGTACCCGCCGGCATCCAGGCTCCCCTCCGGTTCAAACTTCGCACCCTTTCTGTAAATCCCGGTCACGTTGTACGCGGAGGCAAGGTTCACGGGAACCGTGCCCTTGAGGATAGGGGTGACTAAGACCTTCACATCTGCCGTGTGAGTGATGCCTCCGGAGATCCCGGATACAGTCACTGTGCTGCTTGCCGGAGCGGCGCTCTTACTGGCTGCGAATGTCATCACACTGGAGCCGGTGGACCCCACACGGGAGAAGCTCGCAGTGGTGCCCTGGGGCAAGCCGGTGGCGGTCAGCTTGACGTCACCAGCGATGCTGCCGCGGGGTAGCACGACCACTCGGGTGGAGGCTGTATGGCCTTGGGAAAGCGAGGCAACGCCGCCGACCGAGAGAGTAAAGTCGGGTGCACCCGCGCCAGGTGACGGGAGCACGTCGTACAGGGGCTGCGCCGGCCTTGCCTCCACGCTTTCGTTTGCGACAGAGATGGCGAGGATGCGGATGTTCTCGTTCCTGGGAAGACGCAGCGTCTTTGCGCCGGGAGGCAGATCGAGGCTGTAGGCGAAGAGGTATGAGTAGCTGTAAGGCACGTTTTTGCCCGCCGCGTCGTGGTGATGGCTGGCGTACCAGGCCAGGTCGGCGCGTTTGATGAAGCCGGGAGTGAGGCCGGTCATCTCGCCATAGTTGTCATGCGATGTATCCGCGCTGCTCCACTGACGATCATCCCACTGGCCTACGAATCCACCCCAGTTTTCAATGTTCAGCTCCGTGCTCTTACCTCCTGCCTCGAAGGCCGCCTTCTGGTCACCGTCGGTTGAAGCGGCGAGCAGATACACACGGTTGTATTGACCTGTGGGCAGATCGATACGCTGACCCTTTGCCACTACAGCATTCGGAGTACCGGTCTTCGCGGGTGCGAGATGGAAGACGACATCGTTGAAGGAGAGCTGCGCGGGAAGCATTTCGGCGGGCAGGGCATCGCCCTTGCCAGTGAAGCCGCCGCCCTTGGAGGTCTCGCCATCATTGCTCGCGGTGGCGAGGTCATATTTGAGGTCGACTGCCATCGATTTCACCGCTTCGACCGTAGCCGGCGCGCTGCCGAGCTTCAGAGCAAAGGCCCGGGGCTGGTAGGCGCTAAAGGACGTGACGAGTTCGCCGCTTTGCAGATCGGCGGCTCCAAGCGGTTGCTCCTGTCCGTTGACCTCGCGGGCCGCTGTGACCGGTGCTGCGAAGGCAACGTGCACGTCAGCTTGCGGATTGCCGTCCAGTTCGACCAGGCGCACGATGAACTCGTCGCTGTCCTCGGCCTTCTTCATGCCGAGAATGCGGATACGGGGATTGCTGATCTTCACCAACGAGAAGCTCTTGCCGAGGCTGCCCGCGTGCTTTCCCGTCTGAAACGCCAGCAACGGAGCGTTCAGGCGCTGGCCCTGCCAATCTGTTTGCGCCTCGCGCCAGTCTGCGTTATGCCCGGCAAGGCCGTAGGTGAACTCATGATGGCCGATGTCCTGGGTGGCTTCATCGGCATAGCCGCCAGCGATTCCCGGTGTGCGCAAAAGCGTGAGGCGCAAGGTGTGATCGTTCGGTTTGTCGGAACCGTTCTTTGCATCGGTAAGGATGGTGGCGCCGAACTTACCGCTCATGTCGGTAAGGTCGATCCACTGATGTGAGGGCACCTCGAACTTCTTGGGGTCTGCGCTTGGGCGACGGATGATGCCGATATCCCAGTTGTAGGTGGCCATCTCGTTGGAGGCGACCAGGGGAAAGGTGGCTTTGAGATTGCGTTCGCGTGTAGCCCAGTCGATGACGTTGCCGAACTCGACGCGTTTGCCAGCGTCGCCTGCCGAAAGGCGAATGGTTTGCACGAAGCGCGAGCCAGCCGTCTCGCGCGTGACCTCAAGACTGACGCGCACAGGGCCATTTTCGACGATGCGGATCTTCGCTGGGCCGGAGACGTACTCCTTGGGCGCTGCCTGTTCCTGCGTCCAGTCCATATTCCAGGCAGGCCACTGCTGCGGGTTGTCGTAGCTGAGCGCCAGGCGTGCGGGCGCGGACAGGAGTTCTCGGTTGGCCCGCTTGTCGATGATGCTCGCAACATCGCCGTCACTGTTCAGCGTGACGCGGTAGAAGGCGTTCTCGAGCGAGTTCTCGGTTACATGCAGATCGGGGGAGCTTGTCTCCGCCGCGGCCGCGGGCTCGACATCATAGACCGCATAGCCGACCGAAGGCACAGAGGCCGCGAAGAGGACTTTGCCGTCCAGCATCTGCGCTGGAACGGACGTTCCATCGGGGGCGGTGACGCGGACAGCCTTCGGGACCGCGCCGTCGAAGTCGAGATTTGCTTCCACCAAGTCCTGGCGAGGGATGTTGAGTTGGTTGTAGACAACGACGGGGATGCCCTTCGCCTGGGTGTCCAAAGCTCCGGAGACTGCGTTTGTGGCGCTCTTCAGGACGTCGGCAAACTGGTTCATCGTGATGACGTCGTCGTTCCACGCGAACTCGTACGCGCGCGGTGTGGCGGTGCCAGCAGCCAGATCGTGAAAGTGCGCGGCCATGGCGAGGGTCCAGGCATGGTTGAGCCGCAGTTGCGGGTAGGTGCGGCCGCCGAGCCACTGCGCGGCCAGCGACGCCTTCTCTGCCGCGTCGGCGAGCACTTCCTCTTTGCGAATCCAACGCTTCTGATAGGCCTGCGACGTGAGCGAACCTGCGGAGTGGTTGGTGAGCTCAAGCTCTCCGGTGTAGCGCGGCAGCATGGCTTCTTCAGCTGGCGTGATGTCCTTGAACATCTGGTCGGCCGTAGCGGAAATCACGTGCACGGGACCTGCGCCCACAGGGACGGAGGGCCACGAGGGATGGTTCTGACCGCGGCGGACCATCGCCCCGGCAGGCGGTAAATCCACGGAGCCTTTGGTGACGATTGCCTCCAGCCGCTTGACAGAGTCCTCATCCGGTGCGCCGCCGATGTCGCCCGTGCCGTAGTAGTGGTAGTCGGTAAAAAGCCCCGTCACTTTGCCGTTGTTGATCACGCGCGCCGCCCAGTCGCCCTGGAAGCGCTGCTCTTCGCGTTCCTGGCCTTCTCGCTCCAGCGCTGCCTGTTCTCCGCGTAAAGCGAAGTACTCCTGCAGTAATTGTGGGTCGCGGTTTCCGTCGGCGCCTTGCATCTTTGGTTCGAGCGCGGCGAGACGCTTTTCGACATCAGCCATGGCCGGATTTGGCGGCGTGGCCGGCAACGGGGCGCTGAGGTCGGTGTAGATGCCACCGCTGTAGGCGCCAGGATTGACGCCCGAGAGCACCGTGGCGCCGTCGGGACCGACCCAGACGCCGACGTTGAACGGCGTGCCCTCTGGCGTCCTCTCCAACGATTCCGGACCGCCCACGTTGGCGGAAGAACCCCAGCTGAGCTTCTGGGTGGAGAAGCCTTTCACGCCGGAATGCGCAAGGATGCTCGGCAGCGAGGAAGGGAACCCGAA
>CAXTGN010000063.1:9393-15389 GCA_964243455.1 uncultured Acidobacteriaceae bacterium | reverse complement strand
CGCCGCCCTCAGTACGCGGGCGGAAGGGACGGTCGCCGCCAGCTTCCGTGCGGGGACGGAAGGGACGATCACCGCCGCCCTCAGTACGCGGACGGAAGGGACGATCACCGCCGCCCTCAGTACGGGGACGGAAAGGACGATCACCGCCGCCCTCGGGACGGGGGCGGAAGGGGCGGTCGCTGCCGCCCTCAGTGCGGGGACGGAAGGGACGGTCACCGCCGCCCTCGGGACGGGGGCGGAAGGGGCGGTCGCTGCCGCTTTCAGTACGGGGACGGAAAGGGCGATCGCCCGACGCGCGTGCCCCGAACGGGCGTTGCGGCCGATCGCCGCGTGCGGCGAAACCTCCCGGGGCCCCTGCACTGCCTTCGCCGTTTGCATCGGGGCGGCGGGCATACGGGCGCTTCGGACGGTCGTCGAAGCGCTGGGGTGGCCGACCTCCTTCGCGATTGCGTCCGCCCAAGGGCCGAGACGGACGAGCATCACGCGCATCGCGTTCGGGGAGGGGCGCCCTGCTTTGCCCATCGGCGGAGGGGCGACGGGCATCCGCATCGCGGGGCGGCCGGCTGGCGCGCTTTTCTTCCCAGGGCCGCGCGAACTGCCCACCCTCACCCTGAGGGCGGCGGGGCGCGTAACCCTGTCCGGCACTTTCGCGTGGGGCGGCTCCGGCGGGACGAGGGCCAAAGGAACGACGTTCGGATCCGCCCCCATCGTCACGCGGGCCGCGCGCGAAGCCAGCCCGGGCCGGGCGATCCGTTTCCCTGCGGAAGGCTCCTCCGGGTTTTGGCCGACCCAGGGGTTTGCCGCGGAGATTACGATCCCCGGTGCCGGCGGCGGTTGCGCCAAAGCTCTGAATCCGCTCTCGCGGGGCCTCGTCGCCTGAGCCCTCGCCCGCTGGCTCGGAGCTTGCCGTCGCCTCTTGTTCCCCTGCCTCCAGCTCAGATTCAGCGGAAGCCAAATCAGCGAAATCGGGAAGAGACTCGGGAAGGTAGAGGACGGCCTTGCCGTCCACCACGCCTTCCGCCAGTTGGCGTCCGGCTACCAGGCCGTGTAGCACATCCCGCACGCGCGAGCGCGCCGTGAGCGGCGAGAGGAATCCGGCGATCTCTTCCTCGCTGGCCACATAGACCTGGGTGAGGAAGAGCGAAACGAGCGCGCTGAGGGCCGTGGGCTGCCCGGCGTTCGCGCCGGCCTTGATCGCTTTCACAAACCGCGTGGACGTAAGCTCCCATTTCGTGTCACCCTCGCCCTGTTGCAGGACGGGCAAGACGCGAAGCATCTGCCAAAGCTCCGTCAAGGCACGACCAACAGCAGATTCGTTGACCTCGCGACCGGCTTCGGAGACGATTTCGGCGACGGTGAGGCCGCCCTTTTCGGCGAGAACTTCGTAGACGCGAAGGCCCAGAGGCGTGACTTTCACCGAGCCGGACGTTTCGGGCGGACGCTTCCATCCCTTGTCGCCCCGTAACGTGAAGATGAAGGGAAAGGCCTGCGCGGAGACGAGGAAGTCCGGAACGTCACCCGGGCCGCCCAGCAGGTTCAGCGGCAGAGCCGAGCCTTCCCCAACCAGACGCGCGACCAGCGTGCGGGCGGTCCCCATCTCCTCGAGCGTGGCGTTTGCCTTCGCAAGTGCCAGTGTGGCTTCCACCAGGGAGGGCGCGGGGGCGCCGAGATTTGCGCCGCGGGGCGCGAACAGAAGCAGGCCGTAGTCGTTCAACCAGTCGCGAGCCGCTTCAAGTGTCAACAGCGCTTCGCCGGTCTGGTGCCATGCCCGTGCACGGGCTGCCGCGATTTGCGGCTCTTGTAAATCAGGTGTTGTCGCCAAAACTGCCTTCTCTCTGCGCTCGGCAAGTGTGATCCTCGCGGGCGGGGCCGGACACGCGATGGTACCGCGTGTTTCATGGGGAATTGGATGCGGGTGCTGGCCTGGAAGGGCTTGCTATTCGCTGAGATGGCGGAACGTCGTTCAGATTCGCTGAAAGGCCCGCTGGATATCTTTTAAAGAATACCGCAGAGCGATGGGACGGCCGTGCGGGCAGCTGGTGGGATGCTCCGTTTTGCCCAACTCCGCAAGAAGCCAATCGATCTTGGCCGGCTCCAGGGGCGTGTTGATCTTGATGGCGGCGTGACAGGCGATGGAGGCGGCAATGCGGGTGCGGCGCGCTTCCCCATTGTCGACCTGCTGCTCCCGTTCGGCGACAGCGAGGACCTCCTCCAGCATGCGCTCCAGCTCCCGCCCTTCCAGGCCGACTGGAGCCGCTTTGACGGCCAGCGTACGCGGCCCAAAGGGTTCGGCCTCGAACCCGTTGCGCTCCAGCTCCTCGGCGATGGCGGCAAAGGTGACCATCTGCTCGGGCAGGAGCTCTACCAGAACGGGCATGAGGAGGCGCTGACACTGCACAGCCTCTACTTCCCGCTCGCGGAGGATCTTTTCAAAGAGCACACGCTCGTGAGCCACGTGCTGATCGACGATCCAGAGGCCTTCTTCGTTCGTGGCGAGGATGAAGGAGTCACGCAGCTGCCCCAAGGGCCGGAGCGTCGCAAGGGAGTTCAGCGTGGGCTGGGCCTGCGGCTCGGTGTGGAGGGCGTTGCCCCCGGACGGAGCTGCGGGTTGCGGCTCGTCGTAGCCGATGGCCATGCCGCCGCCCACAAAGCCGAGTCGGCCCTCCGAGGGGGGCACGGGGCGCTCCCGGAGGGTGAAGCTGGCCACGTCCGCTGGTTCGATTACGGATTCGCTCTGAGCGACGAGCGTGTGCGGCTCGTAGACGGGCCCGTCGATGCCCGGCAGAGGGCTGACGTCGACGGTGAGCGATTCGCTGGCGGTGGGCGCGGCGCTGAGAGCGGCGAAGAAGCTGGCGGCGGGACGAGCCTTCATCAGAGCCGTGCGCACCCCGTCCCGAACAAAGTCGTGGACGAAGGCTGATTGGCGAAAGCGGACCTCGGTCTTGGCCGGATGCACGTTCACATCGAGCTCCTGCGGCGGCAGCTCCAGAAAGAGCAAAACCACGGGAAAGCTCGTTGGCGGGATGATGTTGCGGTAGGCCTCGGTGAGCGCGTGGAGGATGAGGCGGTCGCGAATGAGGCGGCCGTTGGCGAAGATGTAGATCGAATTGCGATTGAGCTTTTGCAGATCGGGCTTGGAGACGAAGCCGGAGAGGCGAACGAGGCCGGGTTCGGGGGGCTCGTAGTCTTCGGTGCGCTTCCAGGGTGGCGGCTCGGGCAGGCCGGCGCGGGCGAAGTCGATCTCCGCGGCGACAGAGATCAGGCTCTCGAAGGTCTCGCGGCCGAAGATCTGGTAAAGCCGCTCGCCCGCATTGGCGACAGCCGGGGCAGTGAGCAGGGCCTGCGTGGCCGAGTGCAGCTCAAAGTGCTTGGCCGGGTGGGCGAGGGCGTAATGGGTCACGAGGGCGGCAACGTGGCCCAGTTCGGTCTGCTCGGAGCGCAGAAACTTGCGGCGTGCCGGCGTATTGAAGAAGAGGTCCCGCACAGCGAGGGTTGTTCCGGCAGGCAGGCCGGCGTCGTCGACGCGCAGCAGGTTGCCGCCGGCGATCTCGAGGGCGGTGCCGACCTCATCATCGGCTGCACGGGTTTCCAGGGTGACGCGGGCGACGCTGGCAATGGAGGGCAGCGCTTCGCCGCGGAAGCCCAGAGTGGCGATGGAGAGCAGATCGTCCGAGCTGCGGAGCTTGCTCGTGGCGTGGCGCTCAAAAGCGAGCAAAGCATCATCACGGCCCATGCCATGGCCGTTGTCGACGATGCGGATCAGCTTGCGGCCGCCGGCTTCCACCTCCACGCGGATGCGGGTGGCACCGGCGTCGAGCGAGTTTTCCAGCAGCTCCTTTACAACGGAGGCAGGGCGTTCGACGACTTCGCCAGCCGCGATCTGATTGGCGACCTGGTCGGAGAGTACGTGGATGCGGCCCATGGAGTTGATTGTATGGGGTGCGGCGGAAGCCGCTGGGCGAGTTATGTA
Organism: uncultured Acidobacteriaceae bacterium; assembly: GCA_964243455.1. GTDB lineage: Bacteria > Acidobacteriota > Terriglobia > Terriglobales > Acidobacteriaceae > Granulicella. Next base: position 11,419 of record CAXTGN010000063.1, on the reverse strand, counting down.
CAGATTTGGCGCAATCGCGCCATAATGGGACAGCGGAGGCCGTTAATGGCGAGTTGGCAGGTGAACCAGGCGCGTAATCATTGGAGCGAAGTGCTCGATCAGGCCGAGAATGAAGGGCCACAGATCATTACGCACCATGGCAAAGAGCGTGCGGTGGTGTTGTCGATGGAGGCATATCGGTCTCTAGGCAAGACGGAAGAAAAGCCGGACTTCATCACCTACCTTCTGAGTATTCCTAAGCTCGCCGAGGAGGATCAGGAGGCATGGGAAGCATCCATGGAACGCAATCACTCTGCGAATGATCGCGAGATTGATCTTTGAGCTCGGAGCCCGGTTTTCTGCTGGACACCAACGTTCTTTCTGAGTTGCGAAAGCCGCGGCCCGATGAGCACGTTGTGAGGTTCTTCCGCCATCACTCGCCTGAAAGAATGTATGTAAGCCCACTAACCCTGGGGGAACTACGCAAGGGGGCGGCTCTGCAGGCGAAGCGGAATCTACAAAGCGCTCAGGCGTTGGCCGTGTGGATCGACGGGCTCGAAGCGCGGTATCTCCAGCGTCTACTCGCTGTTGATTTACCCGTCGCACGCATTTGGGGAGAGCTCGAGGCGACACGTACGCGACCTGCCGTGGACACACTTCTTGCGGCAACGGCAATCCATCACGGGCTTACGCTGGTGACGCGCAGTGTGAGGGATGTGCAGGACACGCCCGTGCTGCTGCACAATCCCTGGCTCGCGTTGTAGCGCTCGCCCTAGCGATCGGCGATGGAGTGCAGGCGCATGAAGTTGGTGGCACCGGTCTTGGTGGCTGTGCCGGCCACGATGCCAACGACCTGTCCGGCCTTTACGAAACCTGCGCCTTCGAGGACATTTTCGGCGACCTGCACGAGCATGTCGGTGCCCTCAAAGCGGCTGACGCACAGGGGGTGCGTGCCCCAGAGCAGCATGGTGCGCTGCACGACAGTCTCAAAGGGACTCATGGCGAAGATGGGCGCCTCGGGACGGTATTTCGAGAGGAGGCGCGCGGTATTGCCGCTTTCGGTGAAGATGGCGATGGCGGCGAGATCCATGTCCTGCGCAGAGTGCGCCATACACTCGCAGATGGTCTCCGGGATGGAGAGCGACCGGCGCTGCCAGGAGGTGGGCTTGCGTGGTTCGAGCAGGATCTGCGCCTCGGTTTCGGTGACGATCTTGGCCATCATGGCGATGGCTTCGATCGGATATTTGCCGGCGGCAGACTCGGCCGAAAGCATGACGGAATCGGAACCGTCGTAGATGGCGTTGGCGACGTCGGAGGCCTCGGCGCGCGTGGGACGCGGGTTTTCGATCATCGATTCGAGCATCTGGGTGGCGGTGATGACCGGCTTGCGGTACTCGGAGGCGCGCCGGATGATGTGCTTCTGAATGGCGGGCACTTTCTCGGGGGGGACCTCGACGCCGAGATCGCCGCGCGCCACCATGATGCCGTCGGCGGCTTCGAGGATCGAGTCGAGATGGTCGATGGCCTGCGGCTTTTCGAGCTTGGCGATCACCCAGGCGTCAGAGCCCAGCGCCGCGATGCGGCCTTTGACGTAGCGGACATCGTCGGCTGTTTGAACGAACGAGACCGCGATGGTGTCGCACTTCTGGGCGATCGCGAACTCCAGGTCGATCTCGTCCTTTTCGGTAAGCGAGGGCACCTTGATAGCGACGCCGGGCAGGTTGATGCCCTTCTTTTCGCCCAGGTAGCCGCCATTGATGATTTCGGTGACGACATCGGCACCCTGCATTTCGAGGACGCGGAGCTCGATGAGACCGTCGGAGAGAAGGATCTGATCGCCGGGCTTGAGGTTCTCGGCAAGGGTGGTGAAGACGGTACTGACGCGCTCGACCGTGCCGTCGATGCGCTCCGGCGTGATGCACAGGCGCTTGCCGGCTTCCAGCATCACGGGTTTTCCGCCGACCAGCGTGCCGGTGCGGATCTTGGGCCCTTGCAGGTCGGCGAGGATGCAGATGGGCTTTTTCTCTTCGCGGGCGACCTTGCGTAC
>CAXTGN010000063.1:0-9383 GCA_964243455.1 uncultured Acidobacteriaceae bacterium | reverse complement strand
CTCATGGGATCCGTGCGAGAAGTTGAGGCGCGCCACGTCCAGGCCGGCGCGAACCAGCTTGCGGAAGATGTCTTCTGTGCTCGATGCCGGCCCCAGAGTTCCTACGATCTTTGCGCGCCGCACCGTTTTCCCCGCGCTCCAGCTACTGTCAGCCCCGTTCATGCACACCCGCGTCGGCTGATTTGCGAACCTCATGGAAGCTCGTGCCGATCTCAGGGCCATTCTAGTCGACAGCCTGCACCTGTGTGAGGACCAAGAGCGCTTGAAACCGCTTTCTTGCTTGAGTATCGCGGACTTCAGTCCTGGCGCCAACGCCAGCCCGGCAGCTCCCAGAGTGCGGCATGGCCTTCCGGATCACGCTTGGGACGGGCAATCTGCGCGTTGAACTCCGAGCCGATCAGAACGCAAAGGGCGATGATGTACAGCCAGGCGAGCAGCGCAATAGCCGCCCCCAGGGAGCCGTAGACACGGGTGTAGTTTGCGTAACGGGTCACGTAGAAGCCAAACAGCAGGGTCGCGAAGAACCAGAGTCCCGTGGCGAGCGCAGCGCCGGGGAGGCTTGCGCGCCAGGTCCAACCGCTGCGCAACGCGTTCCACGGTTCGCGCACCCAGGGCTCCAGACGGGCGCGTACATCCAGGGTCAGATCGGTGCCGAGATGGTAGATCAGGCCGATGATGCCCGTGCTCCCGGCGAGCGCGGTTGTCCAGCGCAGAATCAGAGCCACCGTAGAGAATGTCGGCTTGAACTCGTTGGGCAGGTCGCGGCCCAGCCAATGCGTCAACGCATTGCCGAAGACCACCAGCGCGCTGGCGGCGGCCAGGGGCACGAGTGAGAGCGGGACCAGCGCCACGGCCCGGGCGCGACGTCGCCAGAAGCTGCCGCGGAGCAGGGGCAGATCGTGGGCGCGGCGGAAGCCCTCCATCAGCGTGGACATGACGTTGGCCGCGCCGAAGAGGCTGACAAACAGTGATCCGAGCAGAGCACCAGCGGTCTGCGACTTGTGCGCCACGGTGAAGTAGCCCTCCAGCACCGGAAGCACGTTGGAGGGCAGAATGCGGATGAAAAAGACGCCCAGCTGGGAGCGGAACGGCAGCGAATCCGGCAGCATGCCGATGGCCGCGGCGGCCACGATCATTGCAGGAAAAAGTGCAACGATGGCCGAGTAGGCGACGGCCTGCGCCAGGGTCAGCGCATCGTGGTTTGCAGCGGCGAGAGCGGCACGGCGAAGCAGGAGAAAGAATCGAGCCAGACGGTGCGCTGGGACGAGGCAGACATTCTCAACTAGGCCCGAGACAGCGGTCGCGGCACGCATGGTTTCGTCAGGCTACTGCCTGGTTCGTCCTTACGGCTTCCATTTGTTCAGGAACTCCGTGAGATCGGTAGCCTGCATGTGCCGCATGTCAGCGAACTCCTTGTTCTGGGAGTACAGCAGCTTGCCATGGTCATCCAGGACCGCCAACGCCGGAACGCCCTGCACGGGGACGCCGTACTTATGCGCCAGGTCGAGATTGGCGTCTTCCCTGCCGATATTGACGTTGACTCGGATGAAGTATTTGTCCAGAAGCTCACGGTTGGGGCTCTGGCCGAAGTAGATGTTCAGTACCTGGCAATCCGGGCACCAGTCGCCGCCGAAGTCCAGAATGACGCGCTTATGGGTCTGGCGAGCCTCGACGAGCGCGGTCTGGACGTCGGTCTGGGCCTGGCTGATTTCGGGATAGATGTGCGCATGCGGGTAGGGCGACGCGGTGACCTGACCGATCGCGGACGCCAGTGTCAGAGCGCTCCCAAGGACTGCTGTGGTGAAGGCACGAGTAAGGCGAGTGGTCCGTTTCATCGGTCTCCTATTGATTGACGAGTGAAACTTCTCATCCATCATGGGACAAAGATGCACGGTAGGCAATTTCGATTCTTGTTCACGGAACCGGAACGGGCGCTCGACGTCGCTTGCGCCGCCCGCATCCAAGGTCCTCATGCAGATCGAAAGCGAAAAACCCGATCCCTCCATGATGGCCCATATTCTGTATCTCGCGGTGGGCGCCATTATGGTCGTCATCATCGCCGCACTGATCATTGTGAGCTGGCGTGCTCACAAGAAGAACACGCCTCCCTTCACCAAGCACCCCACATCGCGGATGGTTCTTCCCCAGCGAGCACCCTCCATCGCAGCTTAAGGGTGGCAGTAGCGGACCAGGTGTCGCTGCGGCCACGCGCGTCAATGTGCCGCGGCAGTCCCCGTGTAGTACCCGTCGCGCGTCTGGATGTCGAGCTTCTTGTTGTCGGCTCCCGTGAGTGTGAGCTGGATGGGATGGTAGCCCATGCTGGAGGCCTCCGCGGTGGGTGTGAATCCAAGCCTGTACTGCGCGCGCAGCTCATCGCCGATCCGCTTGTAGATGTCGTCGATGGAGCCTTTGCCTTTTACCTGGAACATGCGACCGCCGGTTTCTCTGCAGATGCGGTCGAGGATTTTCTTTCCGTCGGGGTCACGGTAGGTGCCGGGGTCGGTGCTACCGCCAGTCGTGGGCGGATAGCGGCCATACGGATCGTAACCGCCATAGCCACCGCCACCAGGACGTGGGCCGAAGCCGCGGGATTCGTCGTGGCCCTTGTAGTAGATCGCATAGACGACGTTGTCAGCGCGCTGCGCGGCTTCAATGGCCTCTGTGAGGGATTCCTTGCTGTGCCGGTCGACGCCGTCGGTAAGCACGATCAAGGCGCGACGTCCCTTTTGTTTTGACATAATGTCACCCGAGGCCAGAAACAGGGAGTCATACAGGACGGTGCCGCCTGAAGCGTGATCGCCGCGTCCATTGCCCCCACCGCCACTCCCACCGCCGGGGTAGCCGCCGCGGCGCCCGTAAGGGTTATAGCCGCCGTTGTTGCCCGAGCCAGTGCTTCCGCCGTTGTTGGGGTTGTTGCCGTTGCCCGCGGTCTGGGTGGTGTCCTTGTCTTCGTCAGGGGAGCCAGGGGCCTGGGTACCGATCTCCTTGATGCCGGCAGCGAGGAGGGGATGGGAGTCGGTCACGTCCTGCAGGAGTTCCGCAGAGTGGGCGAACTGGAGGACGAAGGCCTTGTCCGCGGGGCGGTTGGGAGCGGACGGGTGCAGAAACGTGTCAAGAAAGGTCTGGCTAGCTTTTTGTTCTTCGTCGAGGACGCTGGTCTGAGAGCGGCTGGTGTCGACGAGGAGGCCGACGGTAAGGGGGAGGTCGGTGTCGCGATCGAAATAGCGAATGGTCTGCGGCTTGTTGTCGACGGAGAGGGCGAAATCATTCTGACCGAGTGTCGTTACGAACCCCTTTTTGTCGTAGACGACGGCCGGAACGACGACCAGATTGGCTTGCACGGAGATGGTCTGGGTTCCGGTGTCCGGCGCTGCAGGCCGGACGGAGAGGGACGGCTTTGCATCCTGCCCCGGGCAAAATGCAGGGGACGAAGCAAAAAGCGCGGCGGTCAACACTGCCCTGGAGCGGGATATGCGCATACAGCAACAGACGGGGCCCGCCGTCCGAAGTTGCGGCCCCGGAGCTACGCTTCCACGCCCTCAAGGAGGACCGGGTCGGGCATCTCGGTGCCGAAGACACCCTCCCACCGCGCCACGACGGCCGAGGCAAGGCAGTTCCCGACGACGTTGACGGCGGTGCGCGCCATATCCATCAGGGCGTCGATCCCAAGGATGACGAAGATGGGCTCGGTGGGAAGGTGAAAGGTGGATGCGGTCGCCAGGAGCACGACCAGCGTCGCGCGCGGGACGCCGGCCACACCCTTGCTGGTCAACACCAGTGTGGCCATCATGAGCAGCTGCTGCCCGATGCTCAGCGTGATGCCGGCGGCCTGGGCGACAAAGATACTGGCTACGGCGAGGTACAGCGTCGAGCCGTCCAGATTGAAGCTGTACCCGGCCGGAATGACGAAGGCGACGATGCGGCGTGGGACCCCCAGAGCCTCCATGGCTTCCATGGCGCGGGGGAGCGCGGCCTCGCTGGTGGAGGTGGCGAAGGCGATCGTGGCAGGCTCGGCGACCGCAGCCAGGAAACGGGCTACCGGCACCCGGAAGAGCATCGCCGCGGGCAGCAGGACCAAGACGCCGAAGAGCGCCAGCGCGCCGTACAGCGTCAGCAGGAGCTTCCCGAGATTGACCAGGACGCCCAGGCCCATGTGGCCGACGGTATACGCCATGGCCGCCCCGACGCCGACCGGCGCGAAGTACATGACCACGTTGGTGAAGCGGAACATGACCTCACTGAGGCTCTCGCACAGGCGAAGCACGGGCCCGCGTTTGCTCTCACTCAGGGTCGCCAGGGCGATGCCGAAAAAGACGGCAAAGACGGCGACCTGCAGAATCTGCCCCTCGGCAATGGACTTGGCGAGGTTCTCCGGGAAGATGTGGAGGAGGAAGTCGTCCCAGTGCACTGGACCGGTGGAGGGCACAGCGGCAGCGGCGGCGATTGTGTGTTCCGGAGGGGCTGCCGGCAGCGTCAGCCCGACACCCGCCTTGCTGATGTTGATGGCCAGCAGACCGATGACGAGCGCGAGCGTGGTGACGACCTCGAAGTAAATCAGGGCTTTAAGGCCCATGCGTCCGACGCCCTTCAGGTCGCCGTGCCCGGCGATGCCGACCACAAGCGTCGCGAGGATGAGCGGGGCGACAATTGTCTTGATGAGGCGGAGAAAGATGTCGGAGAAAACCCTCATTTGGGAGGCTGCCTGGGGCGCGTCGTAGCCGAACTCCGCGCCGGCGACCATGGCCACAAAGATCCACGGCGTGAGACTGCGGCGGCGAACGGCCATGATGGCCAGGCAGAGGATGCCGATCCAGCGCGCCGCAAGCGCAATGCCGATGGAAAACGAGTGTCCTGGGCTGGCGGCGTGATGCACGAAGGCTTGGAGGCCGCCGCCGAAGGCGAGGCATAGAAGGGCCGACAGCAGCCAACGCCATTCGAGAGGTCGGGTCGGTGGAGTCACTCTGCGCGCAGCATACCAGCCACACCGGCTGGAGGCGCTCCCTGCATCACAATTGCGTTATGCTTCCGCCCATGTCCGCAACGGCTCCCCACCCGCAACTCAACACGCCCGGCCACCACGCCTCGCCCGACCGCCTGGTCGACCTGCCCCGCCTTCTGACGGACTACTATGCGCTCACGCCGGATCCGGCTCAGGCTTCCGAGCGGGTCAGCTTCGGCACCAGCGGACATCGCGGATCGTCGTATCACAGCAACTTCAACGACGATCACATCGCGGCCATCACGCAGGCGATCTGCGAGTACAGAAGGGACCAGGGCACCACGGGACCGTTGTTTCTGGCCAAGGACACCCACGCGCTCTCGGAGCCGGCCTTCACCACGGCCCTGGAGGTACTGGCGGCGAACGAGGTGGAGGTGCTGATCGACGGCGACCTGGGCTATACCCCGACGCCGGCGCTCTCGCACGCCATCCTGAAGCACAACAGCAACAACAAGCTGCACCGGGCGGACGGCATCGTGATTACGCCGTCGCATAACCCACCCGAGGATGGCGGCTTCAAGTACAACCCGCCAACGGGCGGCCCGGCGGATACGAGCGCCACGAAGTGGATCCAGGACCGGGCCAATGCCCTGCTGGAGGCGAAGCTGGAGGGTGTTCACCGCGTGCTGTATCGCGATGCGCTGACAGCCGAGACGACGCTGCGCCATGACTTTATCGACAGCTACGTCTCGGATCTCGGCACGGTCGTGGATCTCGACGTTCTGAGGGGCAGCACGCTCAAGCTGGCGGTCGATCCCCTGGGCGGAGCCGGCGTGGATTACTGGCCTGCGATCGTCGAGCTCTACGGTCTCGACATTGATATCCTGAATTGCTATGTAGACCCGACCTTCCGGTTTATGACGCTGGACTGGGATGGCCGCATTCGGATGGATTGCTCCTCGCCGTTCGCGATGGCGAGCATGATTGCCAACAAGGACAGCTATGACGTGGCCTGGGGGTGCGACACCGACCATGATCGGCACGGCATCGTGACGCGATCCTCTGGGCTGCTGAATCCGAACCATTACCTTGCGGTCTGCATCCAGTACCTGTTCACACACAGGCCCGGATGGAGTGACAAGGTGGGCATTGGAAAGACGCTGGTCTCCTCCTCGATGATCGATCGAGTAGCGAAGGGTTTGGGCCGCAGGATGCTGGAAGTCCCGGTGGGTTTTAAATGGTTTGTGGAGGGTCTGATCGACGGAACGCTGGGCTTTGTTGGAGAAGAATCTGCGGGCGCCACCTTCCTGCGGAGCGACGGTGGGGTGTGGTCCACCGACAAGGACGGGCTAATCTGCGGCCTGCTCGCGGCGGAGATGACAGCGACCACCGGGAAGGATCCGGGCCAGCTCTATGGCGAGCTCACGTCTCAGTATGGATCGCCGGTCTATCAGCGCATCGACGCTGCCTGCAGCAAGGAGGACAAGGCCAAGCTCGCGAAGCTTTCGCCCTCACAGGTTTCGGCGAAGGAGCTTGGCGGTGACCCGATTACGGCCATCCTCACCGAAGCGCCTGGAAATCACGCGGCCATCGGCGGCTTGAAGGTCACAACGGAGAACGGCTGGTTTGCTGCCCGGCCTTCAGGAACAGAGGATGTGTACAAGATCTACGCCGAAAGCTTCAAGGGACCGGAGCATCTGAAGAAAATCCAGGATGAGGCGAAAGCCCTGGTTACATCGGCCCTGCGGACTTAGTAAGTCGCTCAGGTAATCGCAAAGGCAGCACCAAGGTCTTACTTGGTGTTGCCTTTGCTGCTTTTAGGCCGAATTCTCCAATACTTTGGCGCGACGAGCGTATGCTGTGCACAACTTGCCTCCGAGGCACCCCCCTTGGTTTTCGCCCAGTCGAGGAGCATCATGGTTCTGCACACCTTGCAGATTGAGCACGCCTACCTTCTGCTCGTTTATACGCTGCTTACCTTGTTGAACGCGCGGGTACAAAAGGGCATGCCGGGCGTCAAGCTCTTTGTTCTGTACAACGCCCTTGCGCTGGTGGGAGCCGTTGCCGTGGTGCTGCGCGGCAGCATCCCCGATCTGCTTTCGATCGTTGTGGGAAATACCTGTGTGATTGGCGGATACACGGCCCTGTATGGGTCCATGCATCGCCTGTTCGGCTTCGGCCGTCGGCAGCACGTGCTGGCAGGGACATGGCTCGCGCTGGGGATCGTGAGTATGGTGTGGCTTGGGGGTCTGCAACCCAGCACAGGATCCCGCCTGTTTCTGTACAGCGCCGTGCTGGCGTTGCAGCAGTTGCATATGGCCTCGCTGCTGGTCTTCGGCTCACGCGAGCGGTCGCGTCTGGGCTGGATGCCCGGTATGTTGCTCATCGCTCTTGGGATAGCCAATATCAGCCGTATGGTGATCATCGCCATGGATGGAGCCCCGGCGGACTACCGTGCCTCGGGTCCGGCCCTGGCGGCTATCGTTCTGGCGAACGCCTGCCTGCAGTGCGGCCTGATGGTGTCTTACGTGTGGATGACGGCAGCCCAGTTGCGCCGTGACCTCGAGCTGCAGGCCACCACGGATCCTCTGACGGGGCTCCTTAACCGGCGCGCCCTGGCGGCAGCTGCCCAGCAGCAGGTCCGAGCGATGCACGGGTCAACGACCTTCTCTGCCATTCTGCTGGATCTGGACGGCTTCAAGCCGATCAACGACCGCCTGGGGCATGCGGCGGGCGATCAGGCTCTGATTGCGGTAGCGCGATGCTTCTCCCAGAGGCTGCGGCCCTGCGATCTGATGGCCCGCACCGGGGGCGACGAGTTCATGATCCTTCTACCGGGAAGCTCGGCAGAGCAGGCCCGCATCACGGCTGAGCGGCTCCGCAGCGTCATGGAGAGCCTCCACCTGGGCCTGAGCGAATGCGACGTGCGCGTGACCGGGAGCTTTGGTGTCGCCGAGGCCATCCGCGAGGAGACCTGGGACAATCTTTGCCTTCGTTGCGATCGCGCCATGTACGCGGTGAAAGACCGGGGCGGAAACGCCGTGCATTGCTACAACGCTTTCCAACCTGCGTCATTTGAGCAGATTTATCCCACCTACCGTGAAACGTTGGCTTGACTCCGGCATCTACAGTTCGTAGGCTGAGAACAGATATGAAGCAGACCCACACCGCCGCCGCGCTTTGTTGCATGTGTTGTCGCATGCCGCGCTGTTGCGCCGGTGCCGCCCTGCTCTAAGCGAGAACTCCTCAGCCACTCGCCCCAGAGGCCTTCCAAGCACCCACGCACAGCTCCCCCGAGCGCAGCGTGGGTTTTTTGTATCTGGCCCACGCTCTCCCCTAGATCCGAAAACCCTTCAGGAGTCCGCATGGCACACCCCTCAGCTAACCGCAGCAGCGCAGCCGTGACCCACGGCAAACTCGGTTTTAACGCCGATGCTGCCGCGATCGCGATCGCCCTGGCGCTTGCAGCCCTTATTCGATTGAACGTCATCCACCACATCGGCTGGTAGTCACCCCGTTGCCCACCCAAGTGCTTCCACGACCCACCGATTTCCCGCAAGCGGCGGCGATCTCTCGTCGGCGGCAGGTCGCCGGTCTGTTTCCGGGAACCGCGCTGTTGTTCGGCATCGGTGTGGCGGGCAAGGGGGTGGAAAGCTTCTGCACATGGCTGCGTACCGCGCATCACCTGCCGGCGCCTCGCATTGAATACGTGCTCTGGGCCATTCTCCTTGGCCTGCTGATCTCCAACGTGGGTACCGTTCCGCGCATCTTCCGGCCCGGGATCGCCACTTATGAGCTTTGGCTGAAGCTTGGCATTGTGCTCGTCGGCGCGAAGTTCCTGTTCGCCGACATGCTCCATCTTGGCGGGCTTTCGCTGATCCTTGTGTTTGTTGAGCTGATCCTGTCGCTCAGCGTCATGACGCTGCTCGGAAAGCTGTTCCGCTTGCCACCGAAGCTGACCTCCCTGCTTGCCATCGGCAGTTCTATCTGCGGGGTTACGGCCATCATGGCTGCGCAGGGCGCCATTGAGCCGGATGAGGAAGACACTTCCACGGCGATCGCCGCCATCCTGACGCTGGGAGCCCTTGCGCTGTTTACGTTTCCAGCCATCGGCCATGCCTTGCATATGGGGCAGCAGCCCTACGGCATCTGGACAGGACTGGCCGTCGACAACACCGCCGAAGCCACCGTGACCGGCGCGCTGTATGGGGACGAGGCGGGACGATTTGCGGTGCTCGCCAAGACCGCGCGCTCGGCCTTTATCGGCTTCGTGGTTCTGGGGTATGCCGTGTACTGGGCGTCGCAGGGGCAAGCGCAGCGGGTGGAGCATAAGGCCCTGTTTCTGTGGCAGAACTTCCCGAAGTTCATTCTTGGCTTCCTTGCGATCTCGGTGCTGGCCACGGCAGGCTTCTTTACCAAGGGGCAGCTTGCTTCCCTGTCGAAT
>CAXTGN010000062.1:10954-15529 GCA_964243455.1 uncultured Acidobacteriaceae bacterium | reverse complement strand
TCATTCCGCGAACGGGGAACCTGCTTTAAGCCGTTGCCGTTGCTTTCTTTCTTGTCATTCCCTTTCTTTCTTGTCATTCCCCGAACGGGGAACCTGCTTTAAGCCGTTGCCGTTGCGTTTTCTTCTTGTCATCCCCGCACGGGGAACCTGCTTCACCCACCCCAAAGCGAAAAGGGCCGAGGCAATCGCCTCGGCCCTCCTCAATTCACTCTCAAACGCTATCGGTGACCACCGCCACCGCCTCGGGCAGCTCCACCGCCGCCGCCACCGCCTCGGGCAGCTCCACCGCCGCCGCCACCGCCGCGCGGGGCTCCGCCTCCACTGAAGCCACGCCCACCACCGCCCGCAGGGGCGGAACCCCCGCGTCCGCCGCCACCACCATTGGGTGCCGCAAACCCACGCTGCCCACCACCGTTGGGTGCGGCGAACCCGCGCTGTCCGCCGACGCTACCCGGGCCAGCAAACCCGCGCTGCCCGCCGTTATAGACCTGGTTGCCGTACCCGCCACGTCCGCCAATCGCGGAACCATGGTTGAAGTCCGCACCACGTGCCCCGAATCCGGCAGGATGCGCGTTAAAGGAGGGTCCGCCCGGACGCCCACCAAACCCTGCATACGGCCGGTTGTAAAAATTGCCCCGGAAACCCAGCCCAAAGTGGCCATACGCGCGGTTATAAAAGAATCGCCCGCCACCCCAGTACCCGCCATAAAAGCCCGTCCCGAAGTACCCGAAGCCGTAATTGATTCCGCCGTAGTACCCCACATTCCGGCCCCAATACCCCGCGTGCCAGAAGTAGCCGCCGCCACCCCATCCCCACCATCCCGGCGTCCACAGAGCCTCCTGGTACGGCGGCAACACCCACGCGCCATTCACCCAGGCATACTGCCCCCCATCCCACGCCCAATACCCCGGCGTCCAGATGTAGCCATCGCCCGGGCACTCCGGCTGATCGTAGGCAGGAATCGCCGGCGGCGCGATCGTCGTGGTGATCGCCACCCCGCCACCCTGCCCATACCCGCCATCGCCCGGGTAGCCGGGCTGCTGCGCATACCCTTGCTGATCCTGCGGATATCCCTGCTGCGGCTGCTGCGGATACCCCTGCTGCTGTGGATACCCCTGTTGCGGGTAGCTCTGCTGCTGCTGGGGATAGCCCTGCTGCTGGGAGTACGGCTGACCCTGCTGCGGGTAGCCACCATCCTGCTGCGCAATGGCCAGAGGAGCCACCACCGGGAAGCCTGCCAACAAAGCAGCGCCAAAAGCCGCGTTCCGAACCGTGCGCCTCAAATCCATCCTGCTTCCTCTGCCATCGACAGGAGCTTGCTACGCTGCAGCCCCACGCGGCCCGGAGCCTCCAGCCCGGCTCTCCAGCCAGTGCCTGCTCCAACTCCTTAGACACATCCTGCACAAAGAGGTTGCGGGCACCGAAGCCCCTTCTCATCGACGCTCTTCTTGCTTGTCATTTCCCTTCTTGCTTGTCATCCCCCTTTCTTGCTTGTCATTCCCCCAAACGGGGACCCTGCTTTTCGCCGTTGCCGTTGCCTTTCTTGCTTGTCATTCCCCGAATGGGGAACCTGCTTTTCGCCGTTGCCGTTGCTTTTTCTTGCTTGTCATTCCCCGAATGGGAACCTGCTTTTCGCCGTTGCCGTTGCTTTTCTTGCTTGTCATTCCCCGAACGGGGAACCTGCTGGGTAAAGGTGTGATTGCCCGTCCGCTCCACCGGTCTTACCGTCACAGCGTGCGGCGCGAATACCCTTTCTGGGTCTACATCCTGGCCAGCCGCTCCCGGGACCTCTACACCGGCATGACGAACAACCTACCCGCTCGCCTCCAAAACACCGCGACGGTTTAGGCTGCGTCCACACAGCCAAATACACATCCACCGCCTCGTGTACTTCGAGTACCACCGCTATGTCCGCAACGCCATCGGGCGCGAAAACGCCCTGAAGCGTCTCTCCAGGGCAGATAAGCTGGCGCTGATCAACAAGACCAACCCAACCTGGGAAGACCTTCTACCAAGCGAGCCCGCCCTGCCCAAGCCATAGCTGCCTTTGCCTAGCCGTTGCCGATGCTTTCTTGCTTGTCATTACCTTTTCTTGTCATTCCCCGAACGGGGAACCTGGTTTTAACCGTTGTCGTTGCTTTTCTTGCTCGTCATTCCCCTTTCTTGCTTGTCATTCTCCGCACGGGGAACCTGGTTTTAACCGTTGTCGTCGCCTTTCTTGCTTGTCATTCCCCGCACGGGGAACCTGTTTTACCCAACATTCAAGCAGCAAAACAATGCTCGAGCCGCCTCCAGCGCAACTGTTAAACAGCCCCCTTACAGCTTCGGCAACGCCCCACTCGCCTTCGGCCCCGTAAACAACGCCTTCGGACACATCACATGCACTCCATCGTTCGTATCGACGAGCTGCGTAATATCCACATCGCACGCCGTCGACACCAGCGAGTACGCATCCTCACGTGACAAGTGCGGGTAGTCCGGATTCCCCTCGTTCAGGAACTGGATCATGTTGCGCACCGCCATCTCCGTCGCGGCCTTCAGGTCTGCGTTAAAGCCCATGCTGATATACGCCGTCGGCGTCTCCGCACGCGGCCACAACAGCTTCTCCCGCGTCGCCTCGCCCTTGTGCACGATGAACTGAAACGTGCCGGTCAGAAACGTCTCCAGCGCCGTGATGTCCACCTCGCCGTTGCCCTGGCCGGCATGCCCATCCCCTGCTTCGAACAAGCCACCCGAGGCATGCACGGGATAAAAGATCACCGCCCCCGCCGTCAGCTCCTTGTTGTCCATGTTCCCGCCATGCATCCACGGTGGCGCCGAGTTCCACTTGCCCGCCGACTCCGGCGGCGCCACGCCCATCGACCCAAAGAACGGATGCAGCGGAATCGTCACACCCGGCGCAAACTCGGCCACCATCTTCGTCCGGTCCAGCGGGATGATCTTGGTCCGGCCATACGGGAAGTCGTCCGGCAAAAATCCGCGCCCCGCGCCAAAGCTGTTGCACGCCCAGGGCACATCGATCGTCACCTTCAACACCCGCACCTCGAGCACATCGCCCGGCTCGGCTTCAGCCACCGCGACCGGCCCGGTCAGGATGTGCCCACCCGGCCCGCGCTGGGCATCGGGGACGCCTTCGTACAGCTTGCCGATCCAGTCCGGGATGTCCGCCGGCTTCACCCCCGCCTTCAGCATGCGCTCCGGGTTGCCGCACGTCGACGCCGTCTGCATCACCACCGTGTCGCCCGTGTGCACCGTCAGCGCCGGCTTGGCATGCGCCGAATAGTACCCCCACGCCACCGTCTGGGGCGTCGCCAGCAGGGTCTGGGTGGTCTGGGCAGAGGCGGGAAGACACGTCGCAAAACCTACGAGCGACACCAGGGCCGCGGATGCGGCTTGGCGAAAAAGTTCACAGGGCATGGGGAAGATATAGCATGCAGAAGGTGCGAAAACCGCGTTAGAAAGCGCATTCTGGCGCTCGTACGCACGAAACGCTGCAGAAGTGCCGATCTACGCCCAAAAGGCCCTTAAGCACGTCACATTTACAACTGAAATGACCCTCGAAACGCCCATCCCGAGCCTCCCGATACACGCCCTCTTCGCTCCCTCGCAGCGCATTCACTTCATCGGGATCGGCGGCATCGGCATGAGCGGCATCGCCGAAATCCTGCTCACCATGGGCTATCCCGTAAGCGGCTCCGACCTCCGCGCCAGCCCTGTCACTGACCGCCTAAGTGCTCTTGGCGCAACCATTTACATCGGTCACGCCGCAGGCAATGCGGCGGCCACGGACGTTGTCGTTACCAGCTCCGCGGTCGCCCGGGACAACCCCGAAATCCTCGACGCCCGCTCCCGCAAAACTCCCGTCATCCCCCGCGCCGAGATGCTCGCCGAACTCATGCGCCTCAAATACGGCATAGCCGTCGCCGGCATGCATGGCAAAACGACCACAACGTCAATGATTGCAGCAGTTCTGGCCGGTGGCGCGCTGGACCCGACCGTGGTCGTCGGCGGCCGCGTAAACGCGATGGGATCCAATGCACGGCTGGGGAAGTCCCATTACCTGGTTGCTGAAGCGGATGAGAGCGACCGCAGCTTTCTGAAGCTAAGTCCCGTACTTTCCGTAGTTACCAATCTCGACCGGGAGCACATGGAGGCCTACCGCGACATGGCCGACGTCGAAGACGCCTTTGTCGAGTTCATGGACGAGGTCCCGTTCTACGGCGCCGTCACGGCCTGCATCGACAATCTCGCCCTGCGCGCGATCCTGCACCGCGTGACCCCGCGCGTGTACACCTACGGCGCATCACCCGATGCGGACTTCCGGGTGCGGGTTCTGCGCCCGCACCCAGGTTGCCACGCAACCTTTGAGATCAACACCAGGGGACTGGTTCTGGGACCGTTTCACCTGCATGTACCCGGTCGCCACAACGTCCTGAACGCCACCGCCGCGGTCGCCATCGGTGTCCAGCTCGGCCTGACGCAGGAGGCCATCTCCGAGGGCCTGGACAGCTTTCGTGGTGTAGATCGGCGTTTTCAGCGCAAAGGAACCGTTCGTGGGGTCGCCGTGATCGATGA
>CAXTGN010000062.1:0-10944 GCA_964243455.1 uncultured Acidobacteriaceae bacterium | reverse complement strand
TCATCCGACCGAGATCCGCGCTACGCTGCAGGCCGCCCGCGAGTGCGGCTACGGCCGCGTACTTGTGCTTTTTCAGCCGCACCGCTACACCCGCACACGGGATCTTCTGGACGATTTCGCCATGGCGTTCGGGGATGCGGACGCGGTCCAGATTCTGGATATTTACGCGGCCAGCGAGGCGCCCATAGACGGAATTACCGGCGAGGCGCTTGCCCAGCGTGTTCGCCAGACCGGCGGCGGACGTGTAGATTACGCGGCCTCCGTGGCCGAGGCGGTCGGCAGACTGGTGGCCGATGCCCGCGAGGGAGACATGATCCTGACGCTGGGGGCGGGCAACGTCTCGCAGGCGGGAGTCCTGTTGCTGGAGCAACTTGGCGCATAGTGAGGCGTCGTTTTCCGCAGCCGCAAGCGCGACACTAGGCCGGTACGCCACGAAACTGTTATGGCCAGAACCCCGATCCCGCAAGCTATAGTGTCCTCAGGCGATTTTCCGCGACCCTGCTCGGGCCTGCGGCGATGAAGTTGGTGTACAAACGGAGCTCAGGGGCGACGAGCTCGGCGATAGCCGAGCCGGAGGATACCTACGCCTCCCCGCCCGTCCCTCCTGAGCCCTCCCCCGCACCGGCGGGCGCGCTGCATCGCGTCTTTTCCCAACATCCGGAAGCCCCGGTATCCCCGGCACAGCGAGACGAGTACGTTCCGCAGCGCGGGTCCTACGGCATGCGGTTACGTGGCGGGATTCCGCGGAGCCTGGGTGGCCGGATCGTGCTCGGCAGCGGGGCACTGATCCTTCTAGGGGCGGTCACGCTCACCATTGCCGAAATCCGCCAGTTCCTGCTGCACGATCCCCGTTTTTCGATCACGACCTCGGCCGAGATCGCCGTGGAAGGCAACGAACATATCTCGCGTGGCGACGTGCTGGGCGTGTTCGGTTCCGATCTGCAGCGCAATGTCTTCAAGATTCCATTGTCCGAGCGCCGGGCTGATTTGGAGCGTCTGCCCTGGGTGGCGCACGCGACCGTGGAGCGCCTGCTGCCCAACCATTTGCGCATCCGTGTTGCCGAACGCACACCCATCGCCTTTGTCCGCCAGGGATCGCACATCGGCCTGGTCGATGCCGACGGCGTTCTGCTGGACATGCCGCCGGAGTCCGCGGGCGACCCACATTATTCATTCCCCGTTCTGACCGGCCTGGCCCCGGACGATACGCCCGAGATCCGGGGGACGCGGATGGAGGTGTATCGACGCTTCATGAGCGACCTGGACAGCGGTGGCCAGCACCGAACGCAGGCGCTCAGCGAGGTCGACGTTACCAACCCTGAAGACCTGAAGGCCCTGGTGACGCTGGGCGGATCGGATGTCCTGGTCCACTTCGGGGACGAGGATTTCCCCAAGCGCTTTGCGGCCTTCCAGCAGCACTTGCCGGAGTGGCATGCGCAGTATCCCAAGCTGGCCTCGGCCGATATGCGCTACGAGCGCCAGGTGGTGCTGGAGATGCAGGGCGGTGTCATCCCGCTGCCATCGGAGGACACCATCGGCGCGGCTGCCACGAAGGCACAACCGGCCCTGCTACCGACCGCGCCGGCGCACAAGCCGCTGGCCGTGGCAGCCAGACGTCCATCGCCCGGGCAGTCGGCAAGCAGCGCGCGTTTGCTGCACGCCACGTCCGCGCGCAGGGCGATGCAGGAAAAGATCAAAGCCGCCCGGAGGCGGTGACGCAATGAATGGCAAAGACCACAACCTGATCACGGTGCTGGACGCGGGTAGTTCCAAGAGTGCGGTGCTGGTGGCCGAGGTGGGCGAGGGCATACGTTACCGCGGCCATGGCATTGAGCCGTCGAAAGGCATGCGGCGCGGCATGATCGCCGATCTTGCGCCCGCTGCCGAGGTGATCGATCGGGCGGCGCTGGCGGCCGAGCGCGCCACCAAGGCTCCCATCGAGAACGCCGTGGTGGGCATTGGCGGACCGCATATCAAGGGAATGAACTCGCAGGGCGGCATCTCCATGGGCAGCCGCATGAAGGAGATCACCCGGGAAGATGTCCGGTCAGCGATCGATCGTGCGAGGTCAGTTGGCCTGGCGCCGGATCGCGAGGTACTGCACCTGCTGCCGCAGCAGTTCATCCTGGATGACCAGGGCGGCATACATGATCCTGTAGGCATGGTGGGCAATCGGCTCGAAGTGAACCTGCACCTGTCGACGTGCTCCGGCTCAGCGGCGCAGAGCGTGGTGACCTGCGCCAACAAGGCGGGTCTTGAGGTGGTCGATACCGTTTTTGAGGGGATTGCCTCGGCGGAGGCGGTGCTGCATCCGGATGAGCGCGAGCTGGGCGTTTGCCTGGCGGACGTGGGCGCCAGTTCGACCGAGATCGTTGTGTATTTCGAAAGCGCCGTCGCGCATACAGCCGTTTTGCCCATCGGTGGCGATCTCGCGGTCGGGCTCCACGTCAGCGTGGAAGAGGCCGAGCTGCTGAAGCGGCAGTACGGGCATTGTGTCGTGACGGCGGTACCGCAGCTGAACGAGATCGAGATTGGCGGCGACCTTTCGACCGGCGGCCAGGGTTCGCGGATGGTGCGGCAGCGCTTTATGGCAGAGATCCTGGAGCCTCGCGCCCGCGAGCTGCTGACCATGCTGCGGGACAACCTGCGCTCCGGCGGTGTGCTGGAGGCCATGGGGACCGGATGTGTCTTCACAGGCGGCGGCGCACTGCTGCCCGGGCTGCTGGACCATGCGGAAAGCCTGCTGCGGGTGCCGGCACGGATCGGGTAC
Organism: uncultured Acidobacteriaceae bacterium; assembly: GCA_964243455.1. Classification (GTDB taxonomy): domain Bacteria; phylum Acidobacteriota; class Terriglobia; order Terriglobales; family Acidobacteriaceae; genus Granulicella. The sequence goes on along the minus strand of CAXTGN010000062.1, from coordinate 8,174 downwards.
CCCGTGCCCCTGCCGGGCATGCCGCAGGAGTTGGCCAGGCCGGAGTTCTCCACCCTGATCGGCATGCTCCTGTACACGCACCGGACACAGATTCGCAAGGCGAGCGAAGAGCAGGGCCTGGTGCAGAAGATCCAGGGGTTGTTCAAAGGCAGCTTTTAAACGGATCGCTCCGCGAGAGCTGCGAGGGCCCCAAGATAACCAGGGCCCTCCCATGTCCGCAGAACGGCGGTCCAAAGCCTGCGGCGCGCCGTGACGTTAGAAGTACTTCATGTTCGTCAGGTCCTCGATCAACCCTGGCCCGGTGGGCTGCCAGCCGAGAGTCTTCTGTGTCCATTCGCTTGAGGCCGGCATGTCCAGCCCCGCGAAGTGCGCCAGCCAGCCGAAGTGCTCGGCTGCCTGCTCCGGCGTGAGCGAGATCACCGGGACGTTTAGCCCTTTGGCGATGGTTTCCGCCATCGCCCGGAGAGAGATACCCTCTTCCTGCACGGCGTGATACACGGTAAAGCCCTCTCCCGTCTTTTCGATGGCCAGCCGATAAAGATGCGCCACATCCGCAAGCGGCGCGGCTGCCCAGCGATTGCCGCCATCGCCGATATACGCGGACGAACCCTTCTCCCGCGCTGTTTGCGTCAGGTAGGGCACCAGGCCCTGCTTGCGCATGTCGTGCACCTGCGGCAGACGCACGATCGCCACATGCACCCCTCGCTCTGCAACGGCCTTCGCGGCCAGTTCCGGGTTACGCGGGATGGCTGTGTTCGTCTGCGGCGGGTCCGTCTCGAGGCGCAGGTACCCCGGGCCGCCCTGTGCCAGTCCGGTGCCCGAGGTGACGACAAGCAGCTTGCCCGGTTCCAGGACAGAACCCAGCGCCTCGATTGCCTTTTTCTCAGCTTCGCCACTCTGCGCGAATTTCGAGAAGTCGTGATCGAACGCCAGGTTCACCACGACGTCCATGCCTGCCGCTCCACGGCGCAGGCTGTCCAGGTCCGTGAGATCCCCGTAATGTACCTCGGCGCCCGCTGCCTTTAGCTGCTCGGCACCCCCGTCGCTGCGCGTCAGCCCGCGTACCGCATGCCCTGCTTCGATGAGTTCCTTGACCAGTTCTGTCCCGATGAAGCCTGTCGCGCCCGTGATGAAGATTTTCATGGTGTTCCTCCCTCTGCTTTGCTGGCCTGGGTGCAAAAGCACCGCGCCAGAAGTGAACCTGAGTCCCCGCGAACGAAAGCGGAGACGGCCTCCGCATAGTAAGATAACCGGAGATGGCCTCCAGTTGCAGATTCTTTTCTGCGAGACTTACGTATGGCAAAAGAGCAGCCAGTGCAAGTTTTGGCGGCGCGCAAGCCTCGAGCGGATGCACAGCGTAACCGCGAGCGCATCCTTGAGGTTGCCAAGCTGAGTTTTACCCAGCACGGGGCCCAGGCGACGCTGGATGATATTGCCCGCCAGGCCGGCATCGGTCCAGGCACACTTTACCGGCACTTTCCGACCCGCGATGCCCTGATCGAGGCCGTGTACCGCAGCGAAGTTGAAAAGCTGACGGCAGCCGCGGAGCGCTTCACCGCCAAGGCGCCGCCGCTCGACGCTCTTCGGGCCTGGATGCTTCTGTTCATTGACCACGTGGCCGACAAACGGCTGATTCTTCCCGCCATGGACAGCGTTGCGGGCGGCTCCATGCGCCTTATGGAAGGGACGCGCGGCCTCATCCACGGCGCGTTTCTCGGCCTGGTGCAGCGCGCAATCGACAGCGGCGATCTCCGTGGGGAGACGAATCCCGAAGATTTCCTTCGAGCCCTTGTCGGTGTCTTTCACACGACGGCTGTGCCCGGCTGGGAGGCGAGCGCGCGCCGCATCGTCGAGATCCTGATCGCCGGCTCGCGCCCACCGAATCCGCGATGACGCAGAGCGGCGCTGGCGAGAAGCGATGACGCGGCGTAAGCCGTGCCCTGCGACGAAGGGAGTTCGCCTGGGCGTGCCCGGCGGAAGTTGCTCCCTGTCCGCGGTCCGGGACCGTCTGACAGGTAGAATGAAGCTCATGTTGTTTCGCAAGTGCCTGCCTGCCTTTGCCGCCTTTGCGGCTCTCTCCAGCCCCGCTCTCCATGCTCAGATTGGAGTCTTTGGCACCGTCACCGGAGAGAGAATCGGCGGAGTGGCCTGCTCCCAGAGCGTGACCAACGGCGTAGGCACCTGCACCTCCGGCACGACGACCGACAAGCCATATGGCGCCAGCTTCGGCGGGTACTATGACTTCCGCTCCATCGGGCCAGTTCGCTACGGCGTGGAGGTGCGCGGCGGTGTGCTGAACACCAACAAGGATCCGGGGGCCAATGTGGCGAGCACGGACCTAATTCGTGAGTACACGGCGATGGGCGGCGTGCACGCGAGCACGGGAACGCCGATCCGCTGGCTGCGTCCGTTTGGCGAGGTGCTGGCCGGATATTCGAAGTTCGGGCCGGTGTACGCCTACGACACATACACCAAGGTGCAAGGCATTGTCGGGGCGGATATAGCGGTTGCGCCGTTTCTGGACATCCGCGCCATTGAGCTTGGAGCGGGTGCTCTTTTTGGCCCAAGCACCCATGGCACACAGTCGATCGGTGCGGGCCTGGTCTTCCACACGCCGCGCTAAGGCATACAGCTTCGACGGCCACGGCGGAAGGCGCTCGACGCACACCGTGCTGTCAGACACGACCACAGAACCCAACTAGGTACGGCGCGTGGGCGACCCGCTGCGATCCACCGCGCCTTTCAGGACATTTTCATGCAGAATCAGAGCGGAAGCATCCCCTCCGCCTCCCAGGAGTCCGTCCCTATGTCGTATCCGGCCGACGACGCCCTTCGCATTCACTACCACGATGAAACTCAGCGCAGCGCCCGCATCAAGGTCATTGGTGTAGGTGGTGGCGGCAACAATGCTGTGAACCGCATGATCGCGGCCAAGGTGGAGGGTGTGGAATTCATCGCCGCCAACACCGACGCGCAGGCGTTGGAGTCCAGTAACGCGCCGGTGAAGCTGCAGCTGGGCGTGAAGCTCACGGCAGGCCTTGGCGCGGGCGCAAACCCGGACATCGGGCGACGGGCGGCGCTGGAGGATTCGGACAAGATCATCGAGGCGCTGGAAGGCGCGGACATGGTCTTCGTCACGGCGGGGCTGGGCGGTGGCACGGGTACGGGTGCGGCGCCAGTGATCGCGTCGCTGGCCAGCGAGATGGGCGCCCTCACGGTGGCGGTCGTCACACGTCCGTTCGGCTTTGAGGGCAAAAGGCGCATGATGCAGGCCGAACGGGGTATGCAGGAGCTGCTGGAATCGGTCGATACTCTGATCGTGATTCCGAATGAGAAGCTCCTGGCGGTGGCCAAGGATGCGGGCTTCTTTGAGAGCTTTCGCATCGCCGATGACGTGCTGCGCCAGGGCGTGCAGGGGATCTCGGACATTATCACGATTCCGGGCATCATTAACCGTGATTTTGCGGATGTGAAGACGACGATGGCGGGCATGGGCTACTCGGTGATGGGCACGGCGGTGCGTGCCGGTGCGGATCGCGCACGGGACGCGGCGATGGCCGCGATGGCGTCGCCGCTGCTGGAATCCGGTGCGATCGATGGAGCGCGCGGTGTGCTGATCAACATCACGGGCTCGAGCTCGCTGAAGCTGAACGAGGTCAATGAGGCCTCGACCATCATCCAGAATGCCGCACATGAGGACGCCAACATTATTTTCGGCGCCGTGCTGGATGAGGCGATGGGCGATGATGTGAAGATCACCGTGATTGCCACCGGTTTCCGGGAGGCCCAGCCGCAGCGGCGGGAGCGCATGCTGGGCGGGGACCAGGCCCCCGCGCCCGGGGCGGCCCAGGTCCCGCAGTTCAACCCGCGGATTGGGCAACGTGTGCCGAGTGCGCCCTTCGCCAGTGAGGTGCCTCCGCTGCCTTCCGTCGCTCAGAAAAGCGCGCCGGCGGCCTCTGACGCACCGATCCCGGTGATGCGAAGCGAGAAGGCCGGGGCAACCAGTGCCGAGACGACGCCCGAGGGACAAACCTCCGTGCAGCCCTCGCCGACGGCTAGTGGATCCGAGCCGGCTCGCACGGAAAGCCGCGTGGGGAGCGCCGCGCCGGGAACGTATTACCCGGCAGCCTCGAGAGAAACCAGCACCGAACTGGTGCCCGTTCCTGCCTCCGTCTTCGATGACGACTTCTTCCAGAAGGGCAACGACGAGTTGCGCGCAGGTTCCGAGCGGACCTGGGCTCAAGAAGAAGTGAGATCTGCCGATAAGAGTCCTGAGCCCCTCATCGCCGCGCCACCTAGGGCGGAAACCCGGGTTCCATCCTTTGCGGGCATCGCCGGGAGCGCACCTCCGCCCCCGGCCGAGTCCGACGAACTCGACATACCGGCGTTTCTACGCCGTAACCACTAGGGTCTGACCGTGGCAAATCTGCGCTCTGCTGTTCTTTTGTTTCTACTCTGCTGCGTTGTTGTGGCTTGCCCTGCGTCGGTTCGCCGCAGGGTGGCTCCCCGGGGCGCGCACGCCTCGATGGCTCGCGCCGGGCGCGGTATGGTGCGCCGACGCCGTGGCGGACGCCGCGTGATGGCGCATGCGGTCCGCAGCTACGGCGAGCGCTTCTACGCCTCGAGCTTTATTGAAGATCCCAACCTGCAGATATCTGGCGACGTCACTGCGGGGGAAGACCCGGTGGTGCGTGCGGCTGCGATCCAGGCGCTGGGCAACATGAACGGGACCGTGATGGCAATCGATCCGTCCTCTGGCCGGATTCTGGCGATGGTCAACCAGAAGCTCGCGCTGAGCTCCGGCGCCGAGCCCTGCTCGACGATCAAGGTCGCCGTCGCCCTGGCGGCGCTGAAGGAGGGCCTGGTGAAGGCGGATACGCCGGTCAACCTTGGCGGGCACTACTCGCTGGATCTGACTACGGCGCTGGCCAAAAGCGTGAACCTTTACTTCGAGGTGCTGGGCCGCGCGATGGGCTTTGAGCGCGTGAAGCACTATGCCAACGAGTTTGGCCTGGGTGAGCTCGCGGGCTATGGCATTGAGGGCGAACAGCTCGGAACGTACCCCGACACCGAACTGCCCCACAATATGGGTGGCGTGGGCCGGATGTGCTCGTTCGGAGAGAGCATCTCGATGACGCCGCTGCAGCTGGGCGCTCTGGTGTCGGCGATTGCTAACGGCGGCACGCTCTACTACCTCCAGCACCCGACCACGGCGCAGCAGGCCGCAGCATTTCAGCCCAGGGTGAAGAGGCTGCTGGACATCCAGCCCGTCATCCCGGAGATTCTGCCCGGCATGAGCGGCGCGGTGAACTGGGGCACGGCTCGCTCGCTGAAGAGCAATTTTGTGGAGTTTCCGGTCTTTGGCAAGACGGGCACCTGTTCCAACCACGGGACGCGGTATGGCTGGTTTGTCTCCTACGGCAATGCGCCGACGGGAAGAATTGTCACGGTGATCTTTCTGGAAGGCGGCCGTCCGACGTTCGGTCCCAAGGCTGCCGAGCTTACGGGCGAGTTTTACCGGGCGATGTATGAGCGGAACTACTTTGCCTCGCCGCATACCCCGGGAACGACGAATTACGGCGCCGCCGCTACGGGCCGTTAGTGTGTGTAGGGTTCACCGGCTCGCTTGCATCTGAGCTGTTGAGGTCCCCATGCAGATCGTGACAGCGGAGGAGATGGGCGCCGCCGACCGAAAGTCGGTCGAGCTAGGCATTTCGGTTGCCAGCCTGATGCAGAATGCAGGGGCTGCGGTCGCCCGGTTTGCCCTCAGGCATGGCCCGAGCTCTGGGCTGATCATTGCGCTGTGCGGCAAGGGCAACAATGGCGGTGACAGCATGGTGGCGCTACAGGAGCTTGCCGAGGCCGGACGTGAGGTTCGGCTCGTTCTTCTGGGTTCGGCTTCGGATTTGAAGGAGCCTGCAGCCAGCGTCTACAACCGAGCCATCGCCGCAGGGATCGATGTACGGCAGATCGCCGATGAAGCGGAGTTACCGAGCGCCCTGGAGCATGCCGCGGTGGTGCTGGACGCCGTTGTGGGAACTGGATTCAAGCCCCCCCTGCGTGGACTGGCGCTGGCAGCACGCGACCTCCTCGCGAACAGCGGAGCGCCTGTAATCGCCGTGGATCTGCCCAGCGGATGGGATTCAGACTCCACCGCGATGCACGCCACGACCGGGGCGGACGGGCCAGGGAGCCAGGCTTTTCGGGCAGATGCGGTAGTCACGTTTGCGGCTCCGAAGCTTGCGCATGTGTTCGGTCACCTGACGCCGGGCAAGGTCTTCGGCCCAGTGGTTGTGGCAGACATCCGCACGCCGGAGGGTGCGCTTACCTCCGGCACAAAGCTCCGTTGGTCGGGCGCGGCGAAGGCCATCGCGGAAAAGCCTCGCGGCGTTGACGGCAACAAGGGCAAGTTCGGCCACGTGCTGCTGGTCGGCGGCGCTTATGGCAAGTCCGGCGCGCCGGCGATGATGAGCCTTTCGGCCCTGCGTACCGGGGCGGGACTGGTCACCGCCGCGGTCGGGCGGTCGATCCTGCTGGACGTGGCACGGATTACCCCGGAGCTGATGACCACGCCGCTGGAAGAGGACAAGGACGCCGATGGCCCTCCGTCCGGCCTGTCGCTGGATGTGCTTGAGAAGGAGCCGCTTGGGAAGCTGCTGAAGGGCATCAAGGTCGCCGGCATCGGGCCCGGACTGGGCCAGGAGGGCAACACGCCGGAGTTTGTCCGGCGGTTTGTCGGGCGTGTGAGCCTCCCCATGGTCATCGACGCCGATGCGCTCAATGCTCTGGCGGGGCATACCGACGTGCTTCGGCTGGCTTCGAGCGGGAAGGATGAGGCCGGCAAACCACGCATCCTGGTGCTGACACCGCATCCGGGCGAGATGGCGCGGCTGATCGGCGGCGCGGTGAAGGATGTCGAAGGGGATCGCGTGAACATCGCACGTCGATTTGCCACCGAGCATGGGGTCACCCTCGTGCTGAAGGGCTGGCGCACGCTGATCGCGCATCCCGACGGCCGGATTGCGGTGAACACGACGGGGAACCCCTCCATGGCCAAGGGTGGAAGCGGCGACATCCTGACGGGGATCGTTGCCGCGATGCTCGGCCAGTATCCCGACCAGGTTGCCGAAGCCGTGGAGGCCGCCGTGTTTTTGCACGGGCTGGCAGGGGACTTTGCCTGCCTGGAGCAGGATGAGCATACGGTTTTGGCCACCGACACGGTAGCGCATCTGGCCCGCGCCTTCCGGTCCCGGGTCGCCGACGCCGACGGGCTCACCTGGATCGCCGGCACGGCTGGGAGCGGCAGTTCGGCATCGCGAGTCGAACGAGGGCTATACCCTTGAACTTCAACCGCGAAAAGCGGCTGCGTACGCGAAGCGAAGCCGGCACGCTTGCCCTCGGCGAAGCAGTTGCCGAATTGCTCCGGCCGCCGAAGCTTGTGTTGCTGCGCGGCGATCTGGGGGCAGGGAAGACCACGCTGGTGAAGGGGATTGCGGCGGCGCTGGGCGCGGCAGACGTGGAAAACGTTACGAGTCCGACGTTTACGCTGCTCCATGAATACAAGGGCCACAAGGTACGGATCTTTCACCTGGACCTGTACCGGCTGGAGACGGAAGCGGAGCTGGAGGGTATCGGTCTCTGGGAACTGGCCGATGCAGGTGACGCGCTTATGTTGGTGGAGTGGGGGGAGCGTTTTCCGGCGCTCGTCGCGCGCGCGGATGCCGAGATCGCCATTACGCCTGGGGAAAATGAGACCGAGCGTCTGCTGCACCTACGCTGGCTTGAGAGCTGAGGCCGTTCCACGATGTGCGGCAGGACACCGCAGCGGCTTAAGTCGTTTCTGCTTGGGGCATACGGCGTGGCTGAAGCCATGCCCTTCCCGGACAGACGCGGTGTGATGGAAGCTGGCCTTCCTGGTAAACAAACACTACACGGTGCAGTGAGGTTTCAAGGCCCTCCAGGGTGTGCGGCAAAGCAAAAGGCCACGCTCAGTAGCGTGGCCCTTCCGTACTGCAGGTAAGACTTCTACCGGCGGCGTGTGGCGTCTGATTGAGCTTCGGTCCGTGCGCGGATACCGATAAAGCTGGGGACGAACACAGTGGCTGCAAAGGCGGTAGCGACAAGTAGCTGATACATACATAACTCCTCTTCGGCGCCGCAAGAACCTCAGCGCG
>CAXTGN010000061.1:0-15612 GCA_964243455.1 uncultured Acidobacteriaceae bacterium | reverse complement strand
CCGCGCCGGGGTCAAGAAGATCAACCAGGAACGCCAAATGCCACGTCCGTGTGACAGATTAAGAAAGACTGCTTAGCAGAATGCCGACTACGATCTGCACCACAACCAGAGGCGCATAATAGTCGGTCCTTGCAATGCGTCAAACTAAATACGGAATTGTAAGGATCGCAAGCATTGCAATCAGGAAGACCTCGGCTGAGTCACTTGCGCTCACTGCTGCCGCCTCGGCGTGATCACCACCAGGCCATTGCCGTTGTGCGCGTTACCAACGAGCACTTGGTTAGTGCCGTTACCAAGCACAACACCATCACGGTTGGTTGGATGGTATGACAAGCGACCACCGCCGCCGCTGCAACCGCCGCCGCCGGACTCGCTTAAGCCGGCCCCGTCGCCAAACCCACCAGTTACCGGGTCATTTGCAAAGAAAATAGTCCTGTCGGTAGGGCCGGCAGCGAAGGGAAAACCCCTATGGACACCATTGCCGCCGCTGCTGAGGAAGCCGCCGCCGCCGTAATGCGAGTAGCCGCTGCCTTCACCATTCATCCCAATGGCCCTGCCGGGAGGCAAGTTTCGTCCTTCGGAGTTCCCTCCTGCGGGCCCAGGCTGACCACAATCAACGCTGGAACAGCAGTGGCCACCACCACCGTCCGCGATCACAAGAGGCACATTGCCTGGTGCAATGGCAAAGGTATTGCCCCCGCCACCGACAAAGCGGCCAGCCTCGCTGAGAGCGATCGGCAGCTTCTCGCCTGCGGTGAGGGTGAAGTCACCGCCGATTTCACCGCCTTCGCCACTGCCATCCCTTCCCTGGAGGCTTCCGCCGCCCCGAGCGCAGTAAGCGACGATGTCATAACTCCCTGTGATTTGCATTGTGTAGATGACGAACTGGTTCGTGCAGCCGATGGTGGTCGTGGCTTGATCCCTGCCCAAGCGCGAACGCGTGACAGGCTCATGCCGCATCCCGCGGGACAACAAAATACCTTGTTGCGCAAGTCTCAAACATAAGTGCCGGATTTGTCCAGGCATTGCCGGATTTGTCTATGTCTGGCGATGCAGGGAGGTGGCGTCGCGTAGATGGTGGAATCGGATGGTGGCGTAGTCTCCGGTTCGTAGCAACGAGCCATGACCGGCGTTGGCGCGCCGGCGGAGACAGGGACCATGGGGAAGTATGTGGTATTCATGCCGCCGCGACTTGACCGGCACTGGCGGGATTGTCGTTGGCCAGCCCTGGATGCCATCGCTCGAACAACGGCCGGAGCGTGCCGTCGAGGGCGCAGGTGCGGGTTTGCAGCAACAGGTGGGCGTCGCGGCGGGTCCACTGCATCTTGAGGCCAAGCAGGCCGACGATGGAGCCGATCAGCCCCTCGGCTTGCCGGTAGGCGAGGCGGAACACCGCGCGCAGCGTCAGTGCCGTCAGGATGGCCAGCGGTGAATACCAGGGCTGCCCGCCGCAGGTCATGCGCGGCTCGGCCGCCCAGGCTGCGATCGCCTCATCCGTAAACCAGACCGTCAAGCTGCCGCGCTGGCGCGGGCTGGCGTCGTAGGCTGGCGCCAGTTCGTCACCCGGCGCCGCGCTCGCGGGATGTGACGGCGGCGGTCCTGGTTCAGCTTGAACGGCAAAGGAGGACATCCAGAGGTTAGGAGAGGAGGCGACCTTCTACTCTGCCCAGCTTCTCAGCACCAACCAGCCAATCCGTGCACCACGCTGTATCAGGCGCCTCGCCATTATGCACAGGTATGGGGGCTGGTCTTGGACGCTTCTCGACGTTTGCAGCGATGGTGGAGTCAGACGTCAGTCGACATCGTGATCAGGCCAACCCCTGTGGGAAAGGTGCGAAAGCTTGAGCGCCATTACGGGATTTTACTGCCAGATGACTTCAGACATTATCTTCTGACATCTTGTCCTCAGCCCGGTTCTTATTCTTGGGACGCTGAGGACGGATGCTGGTGGTATCTCGACCGCATCAAGAACATACCCGATGAATACAAATATGAGATAGAAGAGCCAGCCATCGCAGCTTGTGCATACCAGTGCCTGTTCTTTCTCGATCACCTCATTTGGAGTAGCGCTTGGGCCATTGCCTGCACCAATGACGAGAACCGGGGGAAGGTTGCCTGGATCGATGGTCAAAGCCGTCTTGTGGCAGATAGTTTTTCCGACTTCGTGGAGCGATATGTAAAGGATTGGGCTTCCATGGGATGTAAATAAGGCCAGAACGCATAACATAACTGGTGGCGCTCCAAGCATGTAAGCACAGCACGATGAAGCACATGCTCCCATAACGTCCGTTCGGCGTTGCCGCGGTGCAGCATGACGCATTCTACCTTGAACTGCGACACGCCATTCTTTCAGGCGTTTGACGATGGGAGGCAGCTATGGCGGCAGGCGGCTTCGGCCACCTTGGGCTTGACGAGCGGCGGCCTTCTACCCCCACGATTCCTTCTCTCCCCGACGCCGTGCGTTCTGCCTGTGCGCAACGGGCGCGGCTCCCACGGTGGTTGCGGGCAGCGGGGCGGGGCGGCCGAACAGCCAGCCCTGCCCGTAGGTGACCCCCACCGCCCGCAGCGCCTCAGCTTCGCCCTCGGTCTCGATCCGCTCGGCCACCACTTCGGCTCCGGCTGCGCGCGCGATGTCGATCATGCCTTTGACGAAGGCGCGCTCGTGCCCGCCTCGCAGGACGCCGGGCACGTAGGAGCCGTCCAGCTTGACGATGTCGGCGGAAAGCGCCCGCAGAACGCGCACGTCGGCCGTCCCTGCCCCAAAATCGTCGAGGCAGAACGGGACGCCAATTGCGCGTAGTGCCGCGACTGTCCGGGCCGCTTCCGTCAGGTTCTCCACTTCCGCCGTCTCGGTCATCTCGACGATCAGGCGACCCGCCCGGCACGCTGGGCTTGCGGATAGCAAAGCGAGCAGGCGATCGCGGAATGCGGAACTCTGCACGGACTGGCTTGAAAGGTTGAACGCGACCGATATGGTCGCGTCGGTCACTGCGGTGCTGGCCAGGTCGGCTACTGCAAGGTCCAGTTCGTCGGACAGGCCGAGCGTTTCCACCAGCATCACAAACTCTTGCGGGTTGCTGAAGGGGCAGCCCGGGATGGGTTTGGGCCGCAGCAGTGCCTCGTAGTGATGCAGCGTGCAATCCGCGAGTGAGACGATGGGCTGGAACAGCAACTCGAAGCGCCGCTCCCGAATCGCCCGGTGCAACGCACGGGTATGGGTTGTGGCCCGGTTCACGTAGCCCGCCAGCCCGCCCGCGAAACCAGCCTTATCCAGTCCCGGTGTGCCGTCACGCGCGAAGACGTTCAGCGCTTGGCGCAGGGCGCGGGCAGCCTGGGTAGAGGTCAGGCCATCAGCCTTCAGAGACAGGCCGCGCGAGGCGACTGCGACCGTGGTGGCGCCGCTTTGCTCATGCAGCACGGCTTCGAGCGAGGCGCAGATTGCGGCAAGCCCGGCCGGGCCGCTGTCACTCAGCAGCCCGAAGCGGCCTGGGGCAATTTCACTGGCGAGGGTACCCGGAGCCACCGTGTGCAGCGCGGAACCGACTGCCTCGCCCAACAAGGCGCCGGCACCGCTTGAGGTGACCTCGATCATGCCGACACCGCATGGCGTCTGCGCGCGTTGTTGCGTCTGGATGGCACGCGCGAACACGTGCGACGAGGTGAACTGCGGCATGTCTGTCGGCGCGGGCGGCACGGCGAAAGTGAGGCACAGGCGCACCGGGCAACTCATCGGGGCCAACACGAGGGCGGCAAGGGCGAACTGGGTCCGCTTGGCGTCTGCGAGACGGATCAACAGGGGCGCCAAACGCCCCTTCTCCGAGAGCAGCAGCAACGCCGAGTCGAGGGTTTCGTGGTCCGCTGGCGTTATGAGGCTCTGGACAGAGCGGCCGACGAACGCCTCCGGAGCTTGCCCGAACCTGGCCCGGAACGCGCCGGTCGCGTAAGTGATCCGACCCTCGGGATCGACCTCGGCCATGAGGTCAGCAGCGGCGAACGCGAATGCGACGAAACGCTCATTGTTGTCGGCGCGGCGAAGCTGGACGCCGTCGGAGGGCCGTTGCGATGCACTGACCATATGATCTCTGATGCTCCTGCACGCTTGGGCGCGTCATAGATGGAGCGGTCCTCATAGCTACACCGGATTAAGAACGGATGAACCGGCTTGCCATGATGCACGGATCGAATGCACGGCGTGCTTCCCAAACGGCCCTGTCAGCTTGGCGGCCGGCTGGCGTTCGAGGTGGGGCTGAGCTGGGCAGGCGGGTGGGAGGGGTCTGAGCAGCAAGCGATACCGTTGGCAGATTTGCCCGACCCGTCAGGACGCGCTTCGACAAGCTGAGGAGACCCGTCCTCTATGTCGGTGAGGCAGGGTCCGCAGGACCAGTGGCGCCGTGAACGAGGTGCCAACTCCGAATTCGCCAACGGTATCGGTGTTGGGTCGGGGCCTGCAACGCTGATCGGCTTTCGACCCGTCCTGGACGTAGGGCACCAATCGCCTTGCTCTTGTAAGCGGGACGCTGCCTCGGCAGTCGAGCGGGTGCAGGTTGGTGAACATCGGCACAGCCACAGGCTTGCTGCTAGTGGTCACGCTTATTGGTCACGCTGCACCTCGAAATCGTTTTATCTGCGGCCGGATGGATGGTTAATATGCAGAACCGCTGGCCCACGCCGGTCTTGCATAAGTCCACCAGAACACGCCGACCGTGACCAGGATGACTGTCACAAAGGTAATGCGGCCGATCAGGTCGATCGCGATCGCGTGGCCATGGAACTTCTTTGACCGCAAGGTCTCTGCCAGCAGACCCGTGACCATGCTCATCAGGCAAAGGCCGAAGAACACGTAAAAGATGTATTCCAATGCCACCGTGTAGCCCAGGGGAGGCAGGTTGTTGCCGACCGAGATGAGCAGCACGGCGCTGGTCAGGATGCCCGTCACGGGGATCGTGGTCCGCTCTTTGGCAAGGGTCGGCGGGAAGAACAGCGTGGTTGCCACGACCAACCCCAGCAGGAACAGCGGGATCAGGGTCTTGACCATGAACGCCCTCGTATTGCGCTGCAAGATGGCGGTGTCGAACCCGGCATATTCGACGCGGTTCGTGGTGTCGAACAGCGCCGGCTCGCCGAGCATCGAACTGAACGAGAGCGCGTCCACGAACGGCCGCACGCCGACCGCATGCCAAAGCTGCAAACTCCGGAACGCCTCGCTCGCTGTTGGGTCGTGTCCGGGCTTGTCGAGCTGCAGGCCGAAGCTGTCGATGACGTAGGCGATCTCCTGCCGGGGGTGCGCCTGGCTCTGCAACCGGATCAGCAGCGACTGCTTATCGAACGGGTAGTCGTGTAGGTCGTAATTGGCCTTGAAGGTGCCCCTGACCTGATACAGGCGGTAGTTCAGCCCGTCCTCCGTCCGCGACTGGAGCGGTTTGGCGGGGTCGAACGAGCCGGTGAAGTCGGAGAAGTTCACCTGGGTTGGCAGGTCGTCGGACCCGGCGAAGCGCATCCACAGATAGAAGTCGGCGCTGAAGCTCCCGTCCTTCACGTCGATGCTGTTGAGGTGGGTGAGCTCGATGCCGGTATAGACGACGCGTTGCAGCCAGAAGAACGCCTCGCCGATCGTGACGATGTGGCCTTGCTCGATCTCGTGGTCGATGTCGATCAGGTCCGGGTTCTGCACTGGCACCAACTGCAGCGGCGCGCTGACGATGCGGCCGTCTCGAAAGAAGCCGAAATGCAATTCCCTTGGCATGTTGTGCTTCGAGTCGAAGTAGAGCGGGCCATTGATGCCCGGCACCGCCTCGGCTGGGCTGTCGATGCTTCCCAGCGCGGCGCGGACCGCGTCCCGGTCGGCGTCCCGCGTGGCCGGCGTGAGACCCAAATGGGCGCGGTGCAACGCCGCCACCATCACCCGCGCCGCGTCCTGCCCGCCCGCCGCAAACCAGCCGGCGCGCTTGCCGGTGGCGGCGAGATACTGCGAGGCGAGCTCCTGACCGCGCTGACCGGTGTTGTCCAGGATCACCGGCGCGATGGCGAAAACGTTTGCCGTGTAGAAACCGGGGGAGTCCAGCTCCTCGGGCTCGTTGGCGAACTGGCTGGCGAAATCGTCTTCGGCGGAGCCTGAGGCAACGATCACCTGGACGCGGATGCCGCGCTTGCGGATGGCGCGCAGCACCGGCGGGGTGAGGTCTGGCGGGATGCCGAGGACGATGAGGCGTGGTTCGGGCTCTTGCGCCAACAGCTCCGCCACATCAATCGCGGATTGCGCGACCTTGTCGCCGGTCTGCACCATGAACGTTTTCGGCGCCTTGCCGCCGTCGCTGGTGACGAAGCCGGCAAGCAGGCTGTGGCCATACGGGTCGTCGCTGCTGACCAGGTCGATGTCCGGCAGCCGCAAGAACGCGTTGCTGTGGCTGAGTATGACGGTGCGGAGATACCCGGCTAGGAAGGAGCCCTGCGCCGTGTTGGGCGACAGCGCGCGAAAGTGGTACGGGTTGTCCTGCGTGATCTGGTCGGCGCTGGCCATGCCCGTGAGCGCCGGGATGTGGCCCGCCGCGTAGCTCGGCCCGGCGGCGACCGAGGTCGAGCTGAGCGTACTGCCGAGAACGGCGACCGCCGGGCTGTCCAGGATCCCCGCGACATTGGCCTTGGCCAGAAGCAGCCCTATGACGTGCCCGGTCCCGCACAGCATACCTGTCCGGCAAACAAAGCCCGACCGTCCAGTCCCATCCTGTCCGGCAACCCTGGGCCGCTCACGAGAACCGGACACTTTGATCGACGGCAGGGTGCAGGCGTGTTCCCCAGACCCACCAGCACCTGCTCCGGCACCTTGATCGTGCCGTCATGCACAACGGCGGCAACTGAGGTGAGCAGGGCGGCATAGTGTCGCAGGTTCGGCAATCGTCCGGCGAGGCCGTCCATACCGCCCGGTCCGGCTGCGTTCAGAAGGGCCTGGAAGTCGGACATGGTGGCGACCAGGGCGGTATGGCTTTGGCAAAAATTCCTGCGCGATCCTCATACATCCGGCGCCGACGGCTCATAACCGCCAATCTACAGCCCCTACAGCGCCAAGGATGCTGGGTGGCCAGTACTCTCATGGGCCTATGATGGAGCGGAACGATACGAGGCGCTCCGCACTGAGCGGGTGTTCTCTGCACCATACTCCAGGTCTGTGCACACCCCTGGCAGCGCCGGGAACAGCCAGGAAATGCCGGGCGCGGCGAAGCCGGGACAGAGGGGTTTGATGCACAGCCCAAAAGGGGCAACCGTGGCCCGGTGAGCCAGCTCAGCCATACGGCGCCGGTGTGTGAGAACCCTGCCAGCGTCCTAGCCATAGCCCCACCTGTCCACCAGCACCTTCGCGAACGCGACGACGCGACATCTCACGGAGACGCCTGGTTCGGCGGCAGTCCTGCCACCGGGAGCGCGCAACGCCCGGCACCGGTCATGCTCGGCTTGTCGGCGCTGGCTCGCCGCTGGTGTGAACGGCCGCAAGGGTTTGCCCAGTGTGGCGCGGCATCGGACGAGGCAAGCGCCGCGTCGGCCCGTGCGGACCTGCTGGCCTCGGCGGTGACCCGCAGCTCCTGCATGCCATCGGGGCCGATGATGGTGACGATCCCGGCGCGGATGGCCTGCACCGTCCAAATGCCGACCCGGTCGTTCTCCCCCACCGTGGCCGGTCTGTCTCCGACCTTCCCGCCGGCAAACAGCGCGCGCTTGCCGGATGGGCCGATCAAGGTTCCCGTAAGGCGTGGCGGGGATGGCGGGGAAACCGCCTCCACGGGCGGCATCTGCGTGGGACGTCGGCCGGGATTGAACAACGGCCGCGCCAGCGCCGTCGCCGCCCACCTGGTGCCGAGGTCGGCGGACAGCGGCGCGGCCGAGGGCCGCGGCGGGACGGTGATCGTCGGAACCGGCTCCGGCACGATGGGTTCTGCCCCGCCCAGCATCGCAGCCGCTGCGCCGCCCAGGGCAAGGGCGAGCACGCCCAGCACGCGGATCAAGGGGCGGGAACGGCCGGTGTGCCGCGGCGCAAGCGCATGTGGTCCAGTTCGCCTCGCGGGGACCGGGGAAAGCGGATGGCCCCCGGCTGCCCGGTTCCGACCCCGCAAATCCCCCATTGCGGCCCCGGCCATGCCGGCGTCGGGACCGCGTCACGTGAAGTCGCAGGACCAATCCCGAGCGCGGCGAGCACGACGCCTTGGCCGAGCGCCACGTAACGCCACCAAGGGCCGCGCTGGCCTGTGCTGGTCTTGCGCACGGCCCCGGCCCGCACGTTCATTGGGCCGTCGCGCCGGCGAGGACAGTGGGGGCGAGCACCACCCGGATGCGGGCCATCATGCCCCCGTCCTCATGTTCCAGGATGTGGCAGTGAAACACGAAATCGCCGATCTCGCGGAACGGGATCACCAGGTAGGTGCTGATCGCCTTGCAGGCGCCGGACTGCACCGGCCCGAGCGTCCCGTCGCACGCGGCGGGGTTGCTGGTCGGCCGCGGCACGGGGACGTTGTCGAGCAGCACCAGGCTGCCGTTGACGACCGGCGGTATGGTGGTGCCCGGTGCCGTGCCGCCAGCGAGCAGGTAGAAGCGTGTCTGGTGGATGTGGAAGTTGTGGTCCTCAGGGGTAAGGTTCACGAGTTCCCACACCTCATAGGCGGCGTTGCCGCCGGGAAGGGGAACGCAGACGGTGGGATGGACCGGGTCGAACGGCTTGACGGGGGTGCGCGTCGCCTCGATGTCGGCGCCATTCTGGTCCACCTCGACGTAGCCGAGGCCGAACGTGGTCGCAGTCGGGTAGCCGAACATGATCTTGCGGTGATGCCCGGCGGCCAGCGGGTTGCAATTCAGGGAGGCCACGTTGCCTACCGCGACATCGGGCGTGACGGCGATGGTCGTCGCTTGGGTCAGCCCGGTCTGGATGGCCGGCCCGGACGCCGGTGTTGTGACGGCTGCCCCCGCCGTTGCGGCGGGGACGAGCGTCGCTGTGCCCGGCACCTGCAGCACGGACGGCGAGGCCAACTCGCCTGAGGATGAGAGCGCGGCCTGAGCGGCGGTTCCGAGGTTGAGCGCCGCTGGCACTGCGGGGTTGCGCGGCGCCAAGGTAACGGCGGCCAGGTCGATGGCGGGCCAATGGTCGCCGAGGTCGCCCACGCCAGTATTGTACTGCGCCGTGCGGAAGATCGCCGCGCTCGGCAGCGTGCCGCCGTCTGACCGCAGCACGCGCACCTCGACCCGCGCGCTCGGCATCATGCGGATGGTCGTGGCGCAGACCGCCTGGCTCAACGCAGCGGCCGTTGCGCCGGGGCATGCCACCGGGGTCGCCTTGCCGCCCAGGAGCGCCGCGATCTGGGCGAGGCTGTCGCCGCGTTTGGCGTTGATGGTGACACCGTCAATGGCGATGATCTGGAGCGGCAGCGGCTGGCTGCTCGCGGCGTCCACCAGCGAGAGCGCGTAGGAGCTGGTCGCCGAGGCGTTCACAATGCGCCACAGGTCGCCCGACGCGCCGACGCTGATCCCAGGATAGACCTGGCCGTTGACGGTGTGCACCCAGGTGCCGCCGCTGTAGTCGGAGGGGCCGCCCGGCTGGGTGGGGTCCTGGTTTTGGCCGGGGCAGAAGCCCTGGCGCGGTGTGGCGGGCGCACCGACGCAGAAAGCCGGGTCCTCCTGGGTCTTCAGCACGCCGCCGCTCAGCACCTGCTCGTCCTTGAGCATGAGGTGGCGCACGTTCGATTGCGCGACCGCGCTCCGGCAGGCATCGTCGCCGCACTCGTCGGCCGGCGAGCCGACCGTGATCACGCCAGACAGCCCGGCGGAAACCTGGTTGAGCGCGAGGCCGTGCAGGTGCGGGTGGAACCAGAACAGGCCCGGGGGATGCGTCGCCTCAATCCTGTCGAGGTAGTTGACCGCGCCCTGCGCCAGGTCGCTGCCGGGGTGGACGTGGCTGCCCGGCGTGCAGCCCGGCAGCACCGTCGTGTTGGCAGGATTGTCGATTTCCAGGAAAACGTAGTCGCCGTAGGTGTCCGAGGGGCCGACGGCGCGGTGCGGCTCGACGATCAGCCCGTGCGTGTGCAGGTTGGTGGGATTGTTCACGAGATAGCAGTTGTCGGCGATGTGGTCGGCGCCGGTGTCTGTCGGCAGCTTGTTCACGAGGCGGATGCGGAGCGTGTCGCCGGGCTGCAGGGCCAGGCGCACGCCGCCCAGGCCAGCCTGGCCCGCGCCCGCTGGGCACGCTGTCGCGCCCGGCGCCGGAAGCGTGCAGACCTCGTAGGTCCAAAGGTTGGTCGTCACCGGCCCGAGCGTCACGCCTGTCCGCTTCGCTGCGATCATCAGGACGGAGAGCATCCCGTCCGCGCTCGCGAACACGGGCGGCTCCTGCAACGCGGCAGGCGTGGTCGCCGCGGCCGCAGGAAGGCCCGAGCCGAGCGTTGCAAGGAGAGGTGCAACGTGGCGGAAAAGGGCCAAAAACGACTTTGGCGAGCGCTGCATGGCAATACCCTTCTAGTTGGACGCCGGTTCGGCCACGGCGTAGGCGACAGCCGCCCGGAGCGCGAACCAGGTTCACGTTGATTGTGCTGTTGCTTCCCCGGCGAGAGAGTCGCTAGGAGTGCAGACTCCTACACCGCGGTATTCGTTACTGCAAGATAATATTACGTTTTGTTGTGTAGTTTGGTTGCGTCTTAGTGCTTGTCCGCAAATGTTTGAGCGTTCTCAATATTTTGTGGCCTGGTGATCGGGACCGTCGCAAGATTGGGGGTGCGGCGGCTGGTTGGCTATTGTCGCGTTTGTTCTCTGGCCGAGGGTGGATGCGTGGCTTGGATGTTGAGGTTGGTGAAGATCGGGGTTGAGGGCGAGGGGCCGTGCACGGACATCCTGAGATCACAAGGCCCGATGACCTTCGCGACATCGCCAACTTGGGTCTGACCCTGTCCGAAGCGAAGCAGTTGCTGGCGGGCGTTCAACGGGAGATCGTCGCTGCGCAGGCGAGGTGCCATGCGGTTCGGCGGCCGGACTGCGCGCACTGTGACGGCGTTTGCCGTGTGAAGGACTACCGGGACCATGTGGTCGCGACGCTGTTCGGCCAAGTCACGGTGCGGCTTCCCCGTTTTCGTTGTGCCGCATGTGGCGGGATCGAGGCTGGCCTCGGTTGGCCGGCGCGGTGCCGGTCGACACCGGAGCTGGACCGGCTTGGGGCACATCTCTGCGCCTTGATGACCTACCGGACGGCTGCTGATCTGTTGGAGCAGATGTTCCCGCTCGACGCGGGAGCGCATCATGAGACTTTGCGCCGCCATACCCTAGAGGTCGGCCAGGCTCTGGGTGAGGGCGCTGCGATCAGGCCGGAAACGGCGGCGTCGGCGATCGTGGTGACCTTGGATTCGACATTCATCCGCAGCAAGGACGGCGAGCGGCACTTGGAGGTGCGGGTCGGCAACGTCGAAACGGAGGCTGGTGGCCGCCAGGTCTTCGGCGCCGTCGCCAAAGCCGATACCGACCTCCAGGCGCTGATCCGCTGCAACCTTGATGCTGTCGGGAATGGCAAGGACACGGCGCTGACCGCTTTCACCGACGGCTGCCCGGGCCTGCGTCGCATTCTCGCCGACGCCGGTGTCACCACGTGGCCGATGCTCGACTGGTTCCACATCGCCATGCGGCTCCAGCACCTGAAGCAGATCGCCAGCGCACTGTCGGCTGATGACCCGGCACGGGCCGAGGCGAAGACGGTGATCGTCGAGGAGGTCGAGCGGCTGCACTGGCGCATTTGGAATGGCAAGGCCGGGGATGCCCAGATCAGCACCGATCGGATCCGTGCGGTCATGCACCACTTCAAGGGTGAGCCGGATCAGCGAAGGTCTACCGCGCCGTCACGGAAGTTGTGGACCGCGTTGCGCGCGCTGGATGGCTATCTGACCAGCCAAAGCGCCTGGCTGGTGAACTACGCCGAGCGGCACCATGCGGGCTTACGGGTTGGCACCGCGATCACCGAAGGAACCGCCAACTTCCTGGTGAACCGCCGGATGAACAAGTCACAGCAGATGCGTTGGTCGCGACGCGGTGCCGATCTGCTGCTGCAGGTTCGGTGCGCCGTCTATAATGGCACGCTCGGCTCGGGCTTTGGACAGAAGTTCCACCCAGCCAACGACCCTTACTCGCCAACGGCAATCGCCGCCTGACCCCCAATCTTGCGACAGTCCCATAGCTGCCGACGCAAACAGCACGGGAAATGCGGGAAAACCCAAAGTTCATGGACATAGCCATCCCGTGGTGAAAGACGCGGCGAGCGTATCTCCGGGCTGGAATCCAGAATCGGAAAAGCCGACGGCGAGCTTGTTCATCCAGGCAAATCCCTTGCCGACGAGGAATGGATGGTTAGCCGCCGCGGTCGTTGACGATCTGGCTGACCAGCAGGTCGATGCGCGCCTCCTGGCCTTCCGGCAGGATGCGGCCGCCACGACGCAGGACCGCTAGGCCGTGCAGCGCGGCCCAGGTGACTTCCGCCCGCAGGTCGGGATGCGCGTCAAAGGGCTTAAGCGCGCCGACCAGTTCACCGAAGGCCGCCTTCAAGGGTGACGGCGTGTCTTCGCTGGCGAACTTCACATCGATCGGCAGCACGAACATGGCCTGATACAGCGCCGGCTGCTCGGCGGCGAATGTCAGGTAGGCGCTGCAGACCGCTCGCAACGCCAGCACCGGCTCGTCAACAGCCGACTGCGCCTGGCGTAACTGGACGGCAAGGTCTGCGAAGCCCTCGATCGCGACGGCGCGTACGATCGCGTCCTTGCCGTCGAAATGACTGTACAACACCGGCTGGCTGTATTCCACGAGCCCGGCCAGCCGGCGCGTGGTCACCGCCTCCCACCCCTCGGCCTCGGCGAGATCGCGCGCCGCCGCAATGATCAGATCGTGGCGGTTGGCGCGTTCGCGGCGGCGGCGGTCTGCGACGGACATGCACTTGTTCTACTGACGCTCGAAAATCTGTCAATGCTATATATTGTCGTTGACATAACTACTAGCGTTGATAGGATTTGGCGTGCAATACGGGAAAGTCTTCCATGCTCACCACCCTTGCTTCCATCGTCTCCGGCGTGATCGGCGTCGGCATTATCTTCATCGGCGCTCGCTTCCTTTTGGCGCCGCAGGCCGCCGCGGCCGGATTCGGCGTTCCGGCCGAGCCGCCTGGAGCGCAAACCCCAGCCGGCGGCCTTTACCCCTGGCTTTACGCGAAGGGGGTGCGCGATGTCGCCTCGGGAATCTTCATCTGGGTCCTGCTGGCCAACTGGGCGCCGCACCTGCTGGGCGCCTTCATGGCCGCCGCCAGCATTATTCCCGTGGGCGATGCGGTGATCGTCCTGCGCAGCGGCGGAACCCGCGCGGCGGCCTTTGGCATCCACGGCGCCACGGCGGCGGTCACCTTAGCCGCGAGCGCGGCGCTGCTCATGGCCTAAGCGCCGCTTGATCCCTTCACGACCTCTTAGATGCACCCCTTTCAGGGTGTTATCTTTCCTGATGCGAGCAGGCGTGCGGTTGCGACGTGTTTGCGTGCGGTTTTGCCATCGACGTCGCTCTTTGGTTTGGCGGTCTTGGGTGCGCGCTTGCTGGTGGCGATCTGTTTCGGGTTGATCGTGCGGGCGAGGCGGAGCAGGCGCTGTGCCAAGCCGGCCGGGTCGGCTGGGTCCCAGCGCGGCCAGTGGTCTGGCGGCAGGGCGATGAGCAGGCCCTCGTAGCCGCCCCTGACCTGCTGGGCCAAGTGGAAGCAGGACACCTCCAGCGGCGGGGCAGGCGGCGCGGCGGGCGGCGGCTGGTGCGCCTGTTCCACTGCCCGCTGCAGCAGAGCGAGGACGTTGTAGGCCAGCACGGCCGCGGCAAAGCCCAGCAACGCCGCGCGCGGGTGGCCGAGGCTGCTGACCTCGCTGTGCAGCACGGCTTCCAGGCGTCCGAACATGCCTTCGATGTGCCAGCGCGTGCGGTAGAGTTCGGCGACCCGCTGTGCGCCGACCGTCTCAGGCAGGTTGCTCCACAGCCGGATCGTGGTGTCGCCGTCCTCGGTGGGCTGATCCAGCGCAAGCTCGACGCGCCGCCATCGCAAAGCGATCCCACGGCGTGATGTCAGCGAAGCTGACAGGGACGCGGCCTGGCCATGCACCTGCACCGCCTGCTCACACACCAGCCCGGTCTCGACCCGGCCGCACACGCGCCACGCCCCTTGCTTGACCAGCCGCGGGTGGCGGCCGTGCTCGCGCACGATGAAGCCGGCGCCGGCGTCCTCCAAGCCCCCCAGCACCGTGCGGGTGCAGTAGTGGCGGTCCCGCGCAAATCGCTTTGCGATTTCGCTGTAATCCAAAGCTCTCCGGGCCGCGCACCCTCCAGCAACGGCGCCACCGCGGCGCGTTCGCTCGCATGCGCATCCTCGCAGGCCACCAAGTCCACAACCAGGCCAAGATCGGGATCGTAAACCACCAGCGACTGCCCTGGCAGCGCCGCACCCCGGAAGCCGCGCAGGGGCGCCAGGCGCTTCTCGCTCGCTGGCAGGTGGTTGCCATCCAGCACACGCAGCCGCCAGCCGGGCAAGCTGCCGGCGCCATGGCCGACGGCCGCCATCACCGGCCCGAGGCGCTCGGCGCTGCCGCGCACCAGCGCACGCAGGATGCCGGGCTCGGTGTGGTTGACCTTGTCATACAAGGAGGCCAGCGACACCGGCAGCGCCGGCATCTGACGGGCTGCCGCGTGCAAGGGCGGGCGCAGGCCCAGCGCTACCAGCGTGGTCAGCTCGACCACGGTCGAGAACAGCAGCTCGCGCGAATACTGCTGCTGGCGGTGCGCCTCGAACACCTCGTCCACCCAACCCGCCGGCAACGCGTGCTCCAGCGCCAGGCGCGCCATCACGCTTGCCGGCGCGTGCCGCTCAAACCGCTCCAAAACCGCAGACCAAACCGGTCCGACCCCATCCGATCCCGCGCTCATGCCTCCAGGTTGGGAAGAGCACCAACACCCTGAAAGGGGTACTTCTTAGATGGGAGACTTTGTTGCACGGACCCGCCCAGTGGTACCGGAACCTGGTCCGGAGTAGGAGGCTTGACCCTCATCTCGGACATTGATCTTGCCGTTCGAGCTGAACCAGCACCGCCGCCACCACATCCCCAAGCAGACGCGCAAGGTCATGAACTGGCGCGCGTATGACGCCAGCTTGCGCCAGCGTGGCAGCCTGACAGTCTGGTTCACAGCCGAAGCCGTTGCGGCATGGCAAGCGGAGGCGCGCAAAACCCAAGGTCGTGTCCCCGGACGTGGTGTAGAAGCGGCGCCGTCCAGCCCGCCTGCGCGACCGCTGTAGGTGGTTGCGCAGGCGGGCCTGACGGCGGCCATCGCGGTGGTCTCCGGTAGGGTTGGGTTGCGAGCGCAACTCTGACCCGAGGACCCCACGATGACTGACGGCGCCATCGCCCTTCGCGCCCTGTCGGGTTGAGCCGCGAAGCGGATCGACGGTTCCGACGCCTCCGTCCTGCGCGACCTGACGACGACGTCGTCGCAGGGACATGATCGGCTTTGCCGCCCACCGCCTGATGGAGCTGGAAACTGATCTTCCTTGGTTCCTGTGGACACCCAGAGGCAAGATTTGAGCAGGAGGTG